>JAPDQM010000040.1:0-30140 GCA_034505795.1 Candidatus Zhuqueibacterota bacterium | reverse complement strand
CATGCTGGGCAGCATCTTGATGTTGTTAGTGATTGCGTTTAGCATATTAATGATTTTCAAGCAGGAATATGATTTCAGGGTGGTAGCCTGGGGGAAATTGGCTATTGCCGGCTTATGTTTCTGGTTGCCGTCATTGGCATTAATCAGCATGGTTTATGGCCGAGCAGACTATCGGGAGGTCTTACAAAGGAAGGTGCTCTTACTTGGTGGCCTATTTGGCCTGGGCCTGGTCTTTTCTGTTCTGTTATGGCGTTATGATTATTTCTGGATTGCCCGATCATTTCCCAATGATCTAATGCAATTATCGTCGTTTGGTAAATACTTTTTGGTTTATGCATTTGGCTGCATCCTTTTAGCGCTGATCCATTTTGAGAATACCGTGCGGGCCTTACCAAAGGCGACGAGCTCGATAAGTAAGCAACTCGTCTATGTGTTTATGGCCGCATTGCTATTCGCCGTTTATGCCATTAGCCAGATGCTCATGTATGCCAGGGTAAGCCGCCGCCTTGCAGCCGTGAGCATGGTAGTGACAATGCTGACCAGCTTGTTCGTGCTTTTTTACCTGGTTAAATATGGCTTGAAACAGTGGGAAATAAACATCGGTCGTGACGCAGCCTATTCGTCGGTGATGATTTTTGTGATAGGGGTTTATTTCCTGGTGATTGGAGTTGCTGGAAAGATCGTTCACTATGCTGGCGGCAGTGTTAATCTATTTCTGACTTTTCTGCTAGCGCTGATTATTTTTACGCTGTTACTGGTAATGCTGGTGTCCGAATCGGTCAAAAAACGGCTACGTCAGTTCGTTGACCGAAATTTTTATCGCAATCGGTACGATTATCGTGAACAGTGGGAGCAATTCAGTGACAGTTTAACCACGGTACTTAAACCGGACGAAATATTGTCAACGGTGCTGGATCATATTGCGGGCCTTTTCCAGGTGGAGAAGGTGGCGATTTTATGGCAAGATGAAGCTACTGACCTGCTGTCGCTGAGCAAAGCCAAAAGCTATGATGATCTTCCGGTGTTGACGTTCGAGCGCCGCAGCCAATTCATCAATTGGCTGCATCGCTGGGGGCAGGCAATTGAGACTGAAGTGCTGCTGGAACGAGCGGCTGAAAACGGCTTAACGGCCGCCGAACGGGAGGCGTTGGAACAGTTGGGGGCGGTTGTGTGTGTGCCGATGATCATTCAACAAAAACTGCTGGGCATCCTGGTTGTAGGCCCAAAATCAACCGGTGGTCAGTTCAGGCGGGAAGATTTGCAGTTGCTAGAAACGCTGGCCAATCAGTCATCGGTGGCGATTTTGAATGCTAAATTGGCCGAGGAACTCGCGATTTCCAGAGAAATGGCGTCGTTTCATAAATGGTCATCTTTTGTGTTGCATGATTTGAAAAATTCGGTTGCGATGCTATCATTGTTGCTGCAGAATGCGGAGGCGAATTGGACGAATGAGGAATTTCAGCAGGATTTACTTGCAACCATCACTCAAGCAGTCGATAAAATGAAGAAATTGATTGGTCGGATTTCATCGTTGCCGGAGCGGTTGATGCTCAACAAACGACCGAGCCAGATCAATGAAATGATTCAAAAAGTGATTCAAAACACTGGTCTGCCAGGTAAAAAACAGATTCATCTGATATCCGATTTACAGCCACTGCCAGCGGTAATAGCGGATGCGGAGCAACTCGAAAAAGTGATCCAAAATCTGGTGATCAATGCGGTGGAGGCATTGCCAAATGGCGGCCAATTGAAGATCAGCACCGCTGTTGCGACGGGCAATCCTGTCGACCGACCAACACATCAATCCGAAGCAGCGAACGGCGCCTTCGTTTCGATTGCGATTGCCGATACTGGGGTGGGAATGTCGGAAGAATTTATTCAGAAGAAACTATTTAAACCTTTTCAGACGACCAAAAAAAAAGGACTGGGCATTGGCTTATACCAATGTCGCGAGATCATCCTGGCACATGGGGGTACGATCCAGGTAAAAAGTCAGCTAAATCAGGGCAGTGAGTTCAAAATTCTGCTGCCGATCGGGAACGGACATGCAGATACCGCGCCAATCACGGTCGGTGATCCGAGAAATGAATTGTCGTTGAATTAACGAACCAAAGATCAGAGATGGGATCAGTAACTAGCACAAATAGCGGAACCGATGCGATACTCATCGTAGACGATGAGGTAGGAATCCGCAAACAACTCAAATGGGGTCTGGCGCCGGAATATCGGATTTTTGAGGCCCAAAATGAAGAGGAGTCGTTAGCGGTTCTCGAACGGGAAAAACCCAATCTGATCACCCTGGATATTACGCTGTCCAATAACGGAGCCCTGGATGGGTTGGCCATTCTTGAAAAAATCATGCAATTTGATCCGCATATCAAAGTGATTGTGATCACCGGTCATGACGAAAAGGAGATCGCGCTAAAAGCGATTCAGTTGGGTGCCTATGATTACTACCAGAAACCGATTGTGCTGGATGAGCTGAAAACGATCATTCGCCGGGCGCTGTACATCCAGAAACTGGAACGTGAGAACGAGGCACTTGCCAAAAGGCTCCAGCAGGAGACACAATTCGAAGAACTAATTGGTGATTCGCCGCAAATGCTGGAAGTATACGAGATCATGCGTCGGGTGCTGACAACGGATGTACCGGTTTTAATTACTGGTGAAAGTGGCACAGGTAAAGAATTGGTGGCCCGTGCCATCCATTATCAAAGCAGTCGCAAGGACAAACCGTTCATTCCAATTAATTGCGGCGCGATTCCGGAGAATTTGCTGGAGAGCGAGCTATTTGGGCACGAACGGGGTTCGTTTACCGGGGCCTATTATCAGAAAAAAGGTAAGTTTGAATTGGCGCATCAGGGGACTGCGTTTCTGGATGAAATTGGTGAATTGAGCCCAACGCTGCAGGTTAAATTGCTGCGCTTCTTGCAGGAAAAAGAGATCGAACGGGTGGGGGGGAAAGAGCCAATTATGGTCGATGTGCGCATTCTAGCGGCTACTAATAAGGATTTAGAGCAAGAAATAAATCTCGGCCATTTTCGGGCGGATCTATATTATCGACTGGGAGTCATTTCGATTCATTTGCCGCCCTTGCGAGAGCGCGGGGATGACATTTTGTTGTTGGCCAATCGTTTCTTGGCCAAATATGCGACAGAATATGATAAGCCCTATTGCCAGTTCGATGCCCTGGCTAACCAACGGATGTATGAATATCGCTGGCCAGGCAATGTGCGGGAGTTGGAAAATCGCATTAAGCGGGCAGTGATCATGAGTCGTAAAAAACTCATTAGCGCCGCTGATCTGGGCTTAGAGGCGGAGCGAGATACCAAAGGTCAATCGCTTATGGAGGTAGTAGATGATGTTCAAAAAAAGTACATTACCCAGGCGCTAACCCGAACACGTGGCAATGTTTCCCGTGCGGCGCGCGAATTAGGGATCAGTCGGGTAGCGCTATACGATTTGATAGATAGATTTCGGATTCAGGTAAACGATTTCCGCCGCAAAAGATTTCAATTTTAACCATCCAAAATAGAATGTAATTTTTTGATACCAATGAGAGGATTTTTAGATGACAAGGGCGACCATCGTTTTGACCATGGTGTTTTTCATTCAGGCATCGTTGAGCGGGCTAAGCGTAGCCCAGGAATATACCATTGGCCCGGAAGATGAGTTGGCCATTACGTTTTGGCAGCAGCCGGAACTCAATACCACGGTGCGCGTTAGCCAGAATGGAACCATCGTATTGCCGGTAATCGGTAATATCACCGCGGCTGGTTTGACCCCATCAGAATTGGCAACAAAGATCGCCAGTAAGGTCTCATTGTTCAATCGAAATATTTCCCAGGCATCGGTGGTGGTGACGCAATATGGCCACCGAAAAGTTTACGTGACCGGACATGTCCTGAACCCCGGGAAACTTACATTTGAAGTGATACCAGACCTGTGGAAAGTGTTATTAGAGGCTGGCGGCGCTGCCGAAACCGCCATGCTTAATAAGGTGCAGATCATTCGCGGCAGCGTGGATGCCGGGCAGACCATTGAGGTTGATCTAACTGAATACCTGAAAAACGGCGATCTAACCAAATTGCCGCCGATTTATTCAGGCGATACGATCCATGTTCCAGGCCTTACGGCTCCAGCAGGGGGACAAGCTGCTCCAACCTCCGGCGGAGTTACGGATACTCAGGTATCTGATGATGTGGTGTATATTTATGGACAAGTGGCTCGGCCTGGTGGCTATCGCTTTACCCAGAATTTGAATTTATTAGATGCGATTGTCATTGCTGGCGGGCCCGTGCCAACGGCTAAGCTGAATGAGGTAAAAGTCATAATGCGTGACAATTCCAGCACCAGCGTCGCCACCGTGAATTTGGAGCAGTATGCCAGAAACGGCCAACCCGCTCCGTTTATATTGCGACCAGGAGACACCATTTTTATTCCCGAGAAGAAACCATCATTGTTGGCCGCCATCGTGCGACAGGGATTTTTTGCCGAAGCATTGCGCGTGGTAATTGTAGTGGGTACGTCGATATTGATTGGTAGTTTGCTGCAATAAGATCTGGATAGTCGCATAGCATTTGAGTCAGGAGAAACTGAATGAACCAGAGATCCGGCAATTCTTTTGATATTCGAGAGTACTGGCAAATATTCTGGAAAAAGAAGCTATATTTTATTATTCCCTTGGTAATCAGCATCATTGGCGGGATTATCTATGCATTAGTTGCCCCACCAATATATCAATCGTCAACGGTGGTGCAGATCAGTCAAAGTCAACTACTTTCTAATGCCATGAAAAGGCTGGTTCCTGGCGTGACTGAGCAGGAGCGACTGCAGAACTTAAGAAAGCTGATTACCAGCTATGAGTATTTGCGACGGTTGATCAAGACTCTGAATCTGGATAGCAGTCCTGATATGCAAGCCAGAGCGGAAAAGCAAAAAGGCAAATACCCGGGTTATACCAAAGAAGAAATTGTTGAACTCATGTGGATTGATCTATTGCGGAAATTTCTTGTTATCAAAACCACGGGGACAGATTTCATTCAGATCATTGCTCAAGCCCATACGCCGGACCTGGCCTATAATCTGGCGCAAACCTTGACTCAGATTTTTATTGACGAATCGCTACGTCGTGAAGTAGGCGGCATTCGGGGGGCAATCGAATTCAGTTCCGAGCAATTGGCGTTGTATGAGAAGCGGCTAAAAGAGGCTGAGGATCGATTGCAGCGTTTTCGCGAGAGCGTGGTCAGCGATCAATTTGAAGACAAAGCGATGTTGTCAGCCAACATCGATCAGGTCAAGTCGCTGCTATCTGCGACGGAGTTCGAACTACGAGAAACCAGGGACCGGCTAGCACTTTTGGATGGTCGTATTAGAGGTCAAAACATCAACTACACAGCGCCGGGCGGTCAGACCCTGCTTGGTTTAAAAGCGCAGCTATCCAGCGCGGTTTTGGAATTGTCCAAACTGATGTTGCAGTACAACTGGCAGGATGCGAAAGTGCTGAAGACCAATGCTGAGATCGATGCGTTGCAGGATAATATTCGGCGAGAAATCGAATCGCAAGTTATTGCCAAGTTTCCCGGGCAGAATAGTTCCCAGGCTGAACTGATTGTCCAGCGAGAAATTACGTTGATGGACCTTGCCTTGCTAGAACGCAAGCAAGATGTGTTCAATAATCTCCTGCGAATCTACAAGGCCAGCTTAGCCAAGGGCCCGGAAAGAGAGTTGATCGAGGAACGATTGCAGCGAGATGTAGCTGAAAACCGGGATATCTATCAGACCCTGCTACGACAGACGAGAGGATCTGAAATTGAAGAGGCACTGCAAAAAACAGCCTCGGAGTTCAAATTCAAGATTGTCGAACCAGCAATTAAGCCGATAAAACCAGAAAAACCCAACCGAGTGCGCATTGTCTTTATGGCCATGTTTTTAGGTGCGGCCATCGGAGTGGGAATCATTTCGTTGCTCGAGGCCATGGATCATTCATTCAAAAATGTGGAAGCTGTGGAAGAATATTTAAAATTGCCGGTGCTGGGGACCATTCCCAAGATTGATACTCAAATTGAACACAAATGGGTCTAACATGCGGTGGCAATGAGCAGCAACGACTAATCAAAGCCGCCTGGTGTAACGATGGAGCAAAATCGCATGCAAAATTTTCATGTTAATTCTACCCTTCGCTTTCGTGCGAAAGAGTATCAATTGATGACCTCGAACAATGGTCAGGAAAACAAAATTGTTTGTTCGCTGTTTCGCAGTGGTGAATTCATCAATTCCAAAGAGATTCGCTACGAACAGAAAAGTGATGAAGGGCTATTGGAGCTGATCCGACAATTTCATGAACAACGGAAAACAGAAATTGAGCAGCTTTTTTATATCTCTGAGCGGTTGAAAGAAGAGAACAATAGCGATTTGCAAAACATGCTCGGTCTGATTTTTGCCAAAAACAATATGCATTCCGAGGCCATTCGCGAATTTACCAGCGTGATTGATAAGAATCCGAACAACTCCTGGGCTTATGAGAATATGGGCAAAGCGCTATTGGCCCTGAAGCGATATGATGCGGCAGTGAAGGCATTTGAACGCGCCATTGAGATTAGTCCCAATTATGCCGATTTGCACAATAATATGGGATTGGTCTATTTGGAGCGAGGGGAATGTAAGACAGCCGTGGACAAATTCGACAAGGCGATCGAGCTCAACCCGTATTATGCCGAAGCCTATTTTAATAAAGGCCTGGCGTATATCTTAAATCAGATCAATCGCGATGATTATAGCCTGAGTCAAAACTTTCCGCATGAAGCTACTAGAGCGCTGGACAAGGCTCGGCTGATCAATCCCAGCTATCAAAATGATCATTTTTCTAATGGTCTAAAGCATCTCAATGAAGGGGCGTTCCAGAAGGCATTTGACGCCATGAAAATGGCCAAGCGGGCGGGTACCCGTTCGCTTTATCGCTATGAAAAATATGAGTACTTTCTAAAATTGCTGTTTATCGAGGATGCCAATCATTTTGAGATGATCTGGAAATATATCAAGTTTTTGCAGGACCTGCTAAAAAAATTTCCTAGCCATGCGGATATTTACAATGATCTAGGGTTGGCGTATTGCATGCTGCGGAATTATGTCAACGAAAAAGCCATTAATTGTTTTAAAAGCGCACTGGAGATCAATCCAGAGTTTGAAAAAGCGCAGCGCAATTTCAAGTTGTCCAATTATGAACAGACAGGCTCAGAGCTGTTTTTGAAAGCCATCACCTTAAAAGGACAAAACAACGGCAAACATCGGCAGATGCAACTTGCTGAACCGAACCTCGAATTTCCATGGGTAGGGATGAATGCGGAAGATGAGTAGATATGGAAAAGAAGGAACGACATACCAATAGCCAGGTGATTTCCTCTTGGTACGATGAAGAGTCGATCATTTCCACTGAGTTTCGGCGACTCTATTCAAAGCTGCGTCATTTGAATCCGAACCGAGAGCTGAAAAATTTACTAATCACAAGTGCCGTATTAGGGGAAGGAAAGAGTACTACAGCAGCGCTATTGGCGATTACGATTGCCAAATATCGAAACACCAACACGCTTCTGATCGATTGCGATTTGCGACGTCCAACGATTCATCGGTTATTTGGTTTACAGCGAGAAAAGGGTTTTATCGATGTGGTGCAAAAAAACATGACGTTGAAATCGGTCCTGAAAGATACATTTGTTCCCAAGCTCAAAGTACTAACGGCCGGCAAGCTTACGATGAATCCGGCCGAGATTTTTAACTTATCGAATATTCGTGACCTCTTTTCCGAATCGAAATTCTATTTTGATACGATTATCGTGGATAGTGCCCCTACCGTGCCGGTGAGCGATACCTTGGTGTTAAGCTCGGAGATGGATGGAGCGATGATAGTAGTAAAAGCTGGCAAGACGCCCCGGCAACTGGTCAAGCGAGCGGTTGATCTGATGCGGGATTCCGGGATCAATATCCTGGGCGTTATTCTGAACAACGTTGAAACCGTTTTGCCATATTATTATAATTACCATCACGATTATTATCAATACCCTAAGACCGCGGTTAATCAATAACGTCTTCTGGCTAATATCGATGATCCTGCTGATAAATTTAGAATTTATTTGTGATGGATTATATGATTGCATTGTGCCGGATTTTTTATTTATTCTCCCACACAACTTCACTTATCAAAACGCAGTCGTAGCCGTCAGATTGGGGGTGACATGGCGGAGCTATCTCTGGCGAAAAGACCACTCCAAATAGTTTTGATTGAATAAGTACCTATATGTAGTAAAGTCCTTCGATCCTACACTATCTTTATCTTAATGGGTAATTAGTCAATCGCGTTTCAGATAAAGTTGCCAGGTTCTGATCATAGAGTGATTGGATTTATATGAAAGATAAAAACAAAATATAGTTAAGCTGCTGCGGTATTTTAAGCGTTTGATTATTGGTTGAGGAAAAAAAGGTGTTCACCATCTTGGCGATTGTTTTTTGGTTGATGCTCGGAATCATTTTTTATGTCTATGTGGGCTATCCGCTGTTGCTATGGAGTTACTCCAAATTTCATCGACGCACTGTCCGCAGCGGCAAGGTATTCCCATCGGTTAGCATCATTATCGCGGCTTTTAATGAAGAAAAAGCGATTGAAAATAAAATCAGAAATTCGTTGGAGCTAAATTATCCCCGCGATCGTCTGGAGATTATCGTTGCATCGGATTGTTCTACGGATCAGACCAATCAGATTGTGGAACGCTTTCACCAGCAGGGGGTTATTCTGCATCGACAACTCCAGCGAAAAGGTAAGACCGCCGCGCTAAATGCAGTTTTACCTTGCGCGCGTGGGGAAATTCTGCTCTTTTCGGATGCTACAGCTATGCTCGATCATGATTGTCTCCAAAATTTAGTGCAAAATTTTGTTGATGAGCAGGTGGGCTGTGTCTCACCGGTAATGGTTTACCAAAATAATAAATGCAATTATATCACTCAATTGGAAGAACTTTACTGGAAGTATGAATCGTCGATCAAACGTTGGGAGAGTGATATTGGCACATTAGCGTTCGTTCCAGGGGCTTGTTTCGCTATTCGAAAAAAATTACAATTGCCGGTACTGCCCGAGTACGATTACGATTGTATCTCTCCATTGCTCACCATTGAACAGAAGCATCGCGTGGTTTATGCCCCCGATGCCAGGTTTTATGAGACTCCGGTGAATTCATCCCAGGATTTGTTCAAAACCCGAGTGCGAATGATTACTAAAGATTTTGCCGGCACTTTGAGCCGTAAGTCGCTCATTCATCCACTAAAGAACCCGATGATTTCGATGACTCTGGTCTCTCATAAATTGCTCCGCTGGTTGATTCCATTTGTTTTGATTCTGTTGTTTGCCTGCAATCTGTTTCTGCTTGAGTCGCGATTATTTCAGATCTTTTTAATTGGTCAAATAGCAGTATATTTACTGGCTTTTCTGGGTATTGCCATCAAGCATAAACATGGGTTGTTTTTTATCCCTTTCTATTTTTGTATCATGAACCTTGCCGCATTGGTGGGCGTAAGCAGGGCGATTATTGGCAAAAAGGTTCCCATCTGGCAACCTGTTCGCTGATCCCATATCTGTGATAAATATACTTGTGAGAATTGGACTATGGAAATGATTTCGTCACGTAGTACGTTTTTGCCGTTTCATCAACCTTCCATTGGTAACGAAGAAATTCAGGAAATCATCGCCACGCTGAAATCCGGCTGGATTACCACTGGCCCTCGCACCAAACTATTTGAGGAGCGCTTTCGTGAATACATCGGTTGCCAATACGCCATAGCGGTGAACTCCTGTACGGCCGGCTTGCATCTGGCATTAGTAGCGGCGGGAGTCGGGCCGGGCGATGAGGTGATTACTACTCCTTATACATTTGCAGCTACTGGAGAGGTAATTATTCAAGTGGGTGCGAGGCCGGTATTTGTGGATATCGAAGCGGACAGCTTAAACATTGACCCCGCTGCCATTGAGCGCGCTATCACAGCCAAAACAAAGGCAATAATACCCGTCCATATTGCTGGTTTGCCCTGTCGGATGGCGGAAATTATGGATATAGCAGAACGGCATCACCTGGTTGTCATCGAGGATGCAGCACATGCATTCGCAGCAGAGTATCGAGGACGTAAGATCGGCAATATCGGACATATCACGGCATTCAGTTTCTATGCTACCAAAAATCTCACCACTGGTGAAGGGGGAATGGTGACGACCAATGACCCGGAATATGCCGAAAAAATGAGGCTACTAAGCTTGCATGGCTTGAGCAAGGATGCCTGGAAACGTTATTCCGCTGAGGGCTCGTGGTATTATGAGATTGTCCATGCTGGGTACAAATATAATATGTCGGATATACAGGCTGCCCTGGGCTTGCAGCAGTTGAAAAAAATTGGTAGTTTTCAGCAGATTCGAGAATCTTATGCAACAAAGTATAACGTGGCGTTTCAAAATACCGCTGAGTTGATTCTTCCGCATCAGACAGTAGATTCGAAACATGCCTGGCATCTCTATATTCTTCGATTGAAATTGGAATCAATGCACATTACGCGCAGCCAATTTATCCAGGAATTGCATCGAAGACAGATCGGCACCAGCGTTCATTTTATTCCGTTGCATTTGCATCCCTATTATAAACGAAATTTTGTCTTCGACCAGCCACTGCGTCATGCGGAAAACGCCTATGAACAGGCAGTTTCGCTACCGCTTTATCCGGCAATGAGTGAAAGGGATGTGGAAGACGTGGTTCAGGCAATTTATAATATCCTTGATGCGCATCATAAAGGTTAGGGGGATCGACACATGGCAAAGCGATTATTTGATGTGACACTGGCAGCGATAGGATTGGTGCTGACATTGCCAATTTTATTGCTGTGCGCAATTATAATCAAATTAACTTCTAAAGGGCCGGTATTTTTCCGGCAAGAACGGATCGGCAAAGGCGGCAAATCATTTCATATTTTGAAATTTCGAACTATGGTCTCTGATGCGGAAAACCGGGGACCCAAAATAACCGCTAAAAATGATTCTCGAATTACTCCAATCGGTGGCATACTGCGCTGGACAAAACTCGATGAGCTACCGCAATTAATTAATGTGTTGATCGGTGACATGAGCTTTGTCGGCCCTCGTCCCGAGGTGCCGGCGATTGTGAAATACTATACTGAAGAACAGCGACAGGTTCTCTCGGTCAAGCCAGGTATCATTGGTGCCAATCAAATACTGGCCCGGAACGAATCTGATTTATATCCAGACGGGATTGAGGACACCGAAACATATTATATCAAGCATATTTTGCCCGAAAAGCTAACCGTTGATCTGGATTATGTCAAACAAAGCTCATTTCGCTATGACATCAAACTACTGCTCCACGGCATTATTACCACGGTTCTTGGCGCTGCTCAAGCGCGGGTTTTTACCGAAGCCAAGATTCCGGCGTTTCTGCTGCCAGCAGACATGATTCTGATTTGTTTGGCCTATTTTTTAGCGTATGCGTTGCGCTTTGATTGGAAAATACCGCTGGAGGATTTGAAAATTTTGGGGCTAAGTTTGCCTATTGTGTTAATAACTAGAACCACTGTGTTTCTATTATACCGAATTTACAAGCATATCTGGAAATATGTCAGTGTCAATGACCTATTCATGATCGCAAAGGCCTGCACTCTGGGTTCGGTCATTTATCTGGTGTTGATGTTTTTCCTGGGCATTCGCGTATTTTCTCGCTCAGTTTTTCTTATTGATTGGCTATTAGTGATGCTATTCGTTGGCGGTCTTAGAATCTTTTTGCGCATCATGACTGAACGCATATCCATCAGGGAGCGGCTGGAGAACATCCATGTGGCGCGCCGAAATATCGTGATCATTGGAGCCGGTGATGTGGGCGAGATGGCGCTACGTGAGCTAGAACGGAATGTAAAATACCGTTACACCATGGTTGGTTTTATTGATGACGACCCTCTTAAAATCGGCAAGTTAATCCATGGTGTTCCCGTGTTGGGGCCAATTCGCGATCTTGAAAATCTGGCGAAACTCCATCGCATCGATGAGGCATTTTTGGCTATTTCTCGATTGTCATCCGCTGAGGTTCGAACGATAGTTCGAAGTTGTGAAAATGCTGGCATCAAATGCCGTATTGTGCCAGCGGTGATTGATGTGCTCAATGGAAAAATACATTTGCATAAAATTCGAGACCTCGATATTTCGGATTTATTTGGTCGCAAGGCGGTAGAGTTGGATTTATCAGCCATCAAACATTTGGTCTCCGGCAAACGAATATTGATCACTGGAGCTGGGGGGAGTATCGGTTCGGAGCTATCTCGACAGATTGCAGAATATCATCCTGGCCAAATGATTCTGATTGACCGCAATGAAAATTATCTTCATGAGATTCAGTGTGAATTGGAAAGCCAATTTAAAACCCTGCCAATGGTTTTTTACATTGCCGATATTACGATACATTCAAAAATGCAGAAAATATTTGCAGCAAATTGTCCGGAAATTATCTTTCATGCAGCCGCTCAAAAGCATGTCCCATTGAGTGAAGATAATCCTGATGAGGCAGTGAAAAACAATATTTTTGGCACGCGTAATCTCGTCAAACTCGCTCATAAATACCGCACTGAGGATTTTGTAATGGTTTCGACCGACAAGGCGGTTTATCCGACCAGTGTCATGGGAGTCACCAAACGAATTGCCGAAAAATATATTCAATCCTTTTCAAGGCATAGTCAAACGCGATTTGTGATTGTGCGTTTCGGCAATGTGATGAACAGCAATGGCAGTGTGGTGCCGATGTTCATCAAACAAATTGAGCGTGGCGGCCCAGTAACGGTGACCCACCCAGAAATCGAACGATTCTTTATGAGCATCCCGGAAGCAGTGCAATTGATTCTACAAGCGGTTACTATGGGCCGCAGCGGCGAAATTTTTATCCTGGAAATGGGCGAGCCGGTCAAAATCTTGGACCTGGCGACGGAACTCATCAAGCGCGCGGGCTTAATCCCAAATAAGGATATTAAAATTGAATTTACCGGGTTGCGGCCGGGAGAAAAATTATATGAGGAACTCATCGGAAATGGCGAGCAAGTCCTGATGACGCCTCACAAGCAGCTCAATATCCTGCGCTCTGATGAGATTACAAAATTGAGTGAGCTGGAACAGCAATTGGAAGAACTGGGCCGACTAGCAAAAATCATGGACCTCGAACAAATCAAGCTAAAGCTTGCTGATATCGTACCTGAATACCGAAAAAAATCCACCAAAAATGCTTCAACCATTAACATCCATTCCGAAGAAGAGGCAATGCAAAGCGAAGTTGCTGCCCAACCAAATTCGTCGGTTACCGAAAAAACAAGCAATTCTACAGTCGAAACCCAATATGTGAAAGCAGCTTACATATGAGATTTTATTGGCGACGAATGAACCAAACCATCAATCCATCAAGAAGATCTATCTCAATGGTGGATAAGTTTGCCGCGATGCACCACTTTTGGAAAATCCAAACCGTAGATTTTAAACATTTCCGCATAAAATTCGCTTCGTAGGATATTTCAAAATGGTCATTCTTTGATTGAGACTTTGATTGACGTATTTAACCTGATATTCGTTATCGGGCCTCTTAGTGGTGAATGGTCCAATTACACTTAATAGGGTTCACGTTTCAGTGGGCGGAGCAGCCAGTCCGCCAGAAGTAATGTGCAAATTGAGGAATTATTTAAGCCTTACGTTGGTTCATTAAATTTGGTTTTCAGGAGGCCAATGCCGCTGCAATTTGTATCGTTGATTAATCTTATTTATATGGCGACTATAACATCTGAACCATTTGCAAGCGCCTTTCTTTGGGAATTTTAGATATGCGCAGGAGATACGATTTTGATTAAGCTTGTCAATGAAAGTGAATTTGCTAACATGAGACAGGAATGGAATTGGTTGCTTTCCCAAAGCACTAATAATTCTTTATTCTTAACTCATGAGTGGCTATTTACCTGGTGGCAAATTTTTAAAGATAATAAACAATTATTAATCATTGCAGTCTATGATAATGAGCATCAGTTGATCGGAATCGCTCCATTTTATATCGAAGCGGCTTGTTATTTTAAGCTACTGTCAGTCAAAGCATTAAAGTTCTTAGGTACCAATAAAATTGATCCAGATTATCTTACAATTATTACCAATCCAGGGTGTACGAAGCGGGTGATCCATGAGGTTTTCGAATGGCTATATGGGAATAGACACCTATGGGATATAATGCTCCTGGAAAATATTTTGCAACACGAACATGAGCTCGTTGCGATCGTCGACTTCCTTAACGATAAAAAATGGCGTTTCTTGATTCGTGATCACGGTGTCTGTCCTTATATTGAATTGCCCAAGCAAGTTGATGATTACTTAAAGGGGTTTGCACATAAAAGTCGTTATAATTTAATAAAAAGCGAGCGATTAGTTAGAAATAATTTTGCTTATGAATATGGTGAATCAAAAACTGCTCGAGATGCTGACCAGCTACTGGAGCAGCTTTTTGAGTTACACCAAATGCGCGCTAAAGCGATGCATCGAGAGAGTGCCTTCGATTCTGACTTGATACGGAAATTCCACAAGCAACTAATTCCCTTACTTTTTGACAAAGGAATTTACAAATTATATTATTTAAAATTGAATGGCAAAATAGAATGCTGTCTTTACGCTTTTATTTATAATGGGATTTTTTATTTTTACCAGAGCGGATTCAATCCCGAATTAGCCAAATTCTCATTAGGAAATATCATCCTATTAAATACAATTCGCGAAGCTATTGAACAAAACTGTTTTCAATATGATTTCCTAAAGGGCAATGAACCATATAAGAGCCGATGGGCTCAAAGCCAAAAAATTACTCTGGCGCTTTTAATCTGCGGTAGCAAAATTAAAGCCGTGCTCTATTTTTCCATAATAAAATTAAAATCAAAAATTAGCGCGATAATGAAGGGCAATTATGCAAAAAGAAAGAGTTGTTCTTAAATAAAAACAAATATTAGGTGCCTGGGTTTTGTTTCATAGTGCGTTTTAGCCTTCAATATTCATTAAAAGTTCACAATTTCCGCAAGCCACAATCCGCTAATAATTGCATTAGATTATTCTATTTTATAAATCGGCTCAAAATGAATCTGGCTCATTGAAAAACGTAGTTGTATGAAAAAAATAATCTGAGACCAACATGTTGCACCAATCATCACCAATTTACTTATGCAAACCCAACAGAAACAAGCGATATTATTAGTCGATCGTATTCTATTAAAATTCTCGGATATAATAAGCAAAACGCCATTTAAATTTGCATTTGACTATACACGATTTTATATATTAAGCTTTAATTTTGGAAATAAGTTAGCGAAGCGCAAATTGAACTGTCTTCGAACCCGACTTGCGGTCGCTAATGATCTGCCAAGAATCAAAAAAATAGTCGATCGCGGCGATGAATTTCAACAGCGAATGACTAAGGGAGATATCTGTTTCATTGCAGAATCCAACGACGATATTGTCGGAATGGAATGGCTGGAAATTGCTGACAGACATGTAGAAGGCAGGATAAAATACATCTTTGATTTGCCACCCAATAGCTGTTGGTTGTACGATGGATTTATTGAGAAATCTAGCAGATTCAAAGGTGTCTGGATAAATATAATGGGTGAGATTGCTGATTTTTCAAGAAGAAAATCAATCGCTAGAGCCTATTGTTATATTAGTTCAATTAATAATATCTCCCTTAATACCCACCTTCGATATGGCTTTCAGATTATTGGAGTGATTATATATGTTAAGATCCTCGGCATCAATTTTCATTTGATTAAATGCAAGAATTCTACAAAAACATTTGACTGTAAGTTGCGGCTTTCAAGAGGTAGCAAAGCAAAAGAGTTTTCGGTTAGATTTTAATAGAGAATTTGAAAAGCGATGAAATTTGATTTATAGTTACTTGTGACTAGAATGACATGTTTTTTTGGGGAGAGCTAATGAAGATTTATTTGCAATATTGAGCACTCAACTACTTAAGAGATTCTCTACCTATTGTCGAAAGTATCGTCGATTATGATAAATTTATTGGATAGTGAAAGTAGCTTCGGATTGACATCAAGTTATAATCAAATCGTATAATGTTAAAACTAGTTGCCACAATCAAAAAATATTTGCGGATTAGCATTGCCTTCATTTGCTATCATCTGGGCATTGTAGCAATTTGTAAAAGAATTTTCGCTGGTAGGGGCATTTTGATATTGGCCTATCATAGAATTACTAATGATACAAACGATAAGTTGAATCTTAGCATATCGATTGCGGATTTTGAAACGCACATTCACTATTTGACATCCTATTATCAGGTTATCTCGCTTAAAGATGCAGTCCAAATGTTATCGAATGGTCAATTGCCGGCCAAGAATATGGTTGTAATCACCTTTGATGATGGCTATCAGGATAATTATACCAATGCTTTTCCAATTTTAAAAAAATATGCTGTCCCGGCTACAATTTTTTTGTCCACCGACCCGATTCAGAATGGCACCAGGTTGTGGTATGATGCGATTCAAGAGACAATCCTAGGTTCCTCTCAAAAGCATATTGATCTCAGTGCATTTGGGCTTGGAGAATTTGAAATTATTACTGCGAAACAAAAAGATCACGCAATTCACCAGATCACGGATCATGTTAAAAAATTCATGAACGGATGTCGAAAAGAGGAGATAACCGAATATCTTGAAACGCGTTACTCAACCAACGATGACGCTGGCAATTCTCAGTGGTTGATGTTGAATTGGGATCAGATAAAAGAAATGGCTCGATCCGGAATCACTTTTGGCGCTCACACAATGACACATCCCATATTAACTCAAATTTCCACCGAGGAAGCGCAACGAGAGATTCAACTGTCGCGGAAAATAATAGAAGAAAACATCGGGATGAAAGTAGATTTATTCGCATATCCAAATGGTAATGCGGATGATTATAATGACAAAATCATTGATTTGGTCAAAAGCGAAGGTTTTTCAGCCGCTTGCACGCTTATCCCTGGCGTTAATAGAAGAAATAATTTATATGCTTTATATCGACTGGGGATTGATAATGAATTTACAGGAATTTCAAATCATTTCACCAAAGAGATCTTTGCTTCTGAGTTGGCAGGGATTTTTGATCTTTTATTTTTTCGGTTTATTAGAAGATAGATTAGCAGCATTTGTCTAAGTCGATCGCAGCTTCTCTCTAGTTGTTACTAACAGCATTTTTGCCACTTTCGTCCGATACACTCGACAAGGTAAAACATGGATAGAATCAGAGTCCTTTATCTCATTGACATTCTTTGCATAAGTGGCGGTACTGAAATTAATTTGTTCCGATTATTGTCTAATTTAGATAAAGATAGGTTCGATATCATTGTTTGCCCTCTCTATCCTCAGGATAGCCCCATGATTCAGATGATGAGAGAGAATGATATTCAGGTAGAACCGATTTTGGTCCCCAAAATCTATGATTTGAATGCCATCCGTCAAGCAATCAAGTTGAGGAGACTTATTCAAGATAACTGCATTGATATCGTACAAACGATTCATTTGAGTTCTGATTTTTTCGGAAGTATTGTGGCAAGATGGGCCGGGGTGAAAGCGATTATTTCAAGTCGTCGTGATATGGGGTTTCAAGAGACCAGAAGACGACATTGGTTAATGCGTCGTTTTAGCAATTATTTTGCTGATCTTATACTTACGAACTCAAAAATTATGCAAAGAGAAATCATTTGCAAAGAGCATGTTAGCAGCAATAAAATATCCATGGTCTATAATGGTTTGGATCCCTGTCAATTTACCAAAACAGTGAATAAGAAAAAAAAGGTTCTTGAATTGGGACTGCATGAAGACAAGTTTATCATAACAGTTATTTCAAATATTCGGCCGATTAAAGGGCTGGAGTTTTTTATCGAAGCAGCATCAAAAGTCACCAAGAATTGCCCAAATGTTCAATTCATCATTGTAGGGGGGGATGCGATAGCTGCTGATCAACTGGTTGGCTACAAACAGAAATTAGTTCAGTTGATTCGACAGCTCAACCTTGAAAATAAAGTATTCTTCCTGGGAAGTCAATCAGAAGTAGCTGAAATATTAGCGATTACGGATGTTTATGTTCAACCTTCATTAAGTGAGGGATTTTCCAATACAATCCTGGAGGCCATGGCAGCAGGCAAACCTGTTGTCGCTACTGACGTCGGTGGTAATCCGGAAGCTGTTTTGCATGAGATAACGGGATTGATAGTACCTCCAAAAGATTCAGAAGCAATTGCAAATGCTGTTATCACGTTATTGGAGGATAAAGAGCTGGCAATGAGGCTGGGACAGTCAGCAAGGACAAGAATCGAAACCGAGTTTTCGATTGACCGAATGACTCGTCAGATGGAAGAGCTCTATATCTCACTTGCCAAAAAGATTTCAAATTAGAACACTAATCATATTATCATGACGAATACCTCCTCTGAAAAATATAATAATCTCATCTTTCGATTCCTGCGTCAATCGT
Organism: Candidatus Zhuqueibacterota bacterium; assembly: GCA_034505795.1. Classification (GTDB taxonomy): domain Bacteria; phylum Zhuqueibacterota; class Zhuqueibacteria; order Thermofontimicrobiales; family Thermofontimicrobiaceae; genus Thermofontimicrobium_A. The sequence goes on along the minus strand of JAPDQM010000040.1, from coordinate 11,569 downwards.
CTCATTATTTCTCCGGTTACGCGTTAAGCATGATTTGTGGCTTGATTTCGTTTCCCATTTTGACTAGGGTGTTCTCAAGAAGCGGATATGGCACCTTGAGCCTCATTTCAACGACATTATGGATATTGCTAGCCGTGGCTAAGTTGGGAATGCAAGAGTCTGCAGTTCGATTTTATAATGAATTCAAAGTAGGGCAGCGAAAAGATGATTTTACAGTTTATTACAGCACCCTGTATTTTGGATCATTAGGGTCGACGTTAGTTATATTATTATTAGCTTATTCATTAACTAAATTATTTATAATGGATTTAATTTCCAATGAGATGCAGCATTTGATCTGGTTCGTAATGCTAATGCTTATTTCTAGCTCCATGTTTGCAAGATTGACAAATTTTTTACGTGCTGAGCAACAAACCAAGTTATTGAATGGCTTGATCGTCGTAGATCGATATTTGGGGCTTGGTTTAGCGCTTGTTTTTCTGATGATTTTCGGCAAAACATTAAAATCCTATTATGCTGGTGTAATTGTGGCTGAAATGCTAATCGTAATCCTACTGACTTTATACTATGTTCACCATAAGAGATTAACACTGAGAGGTTTTTCGTTTTCCTTCTTAAAAGAGGCGGTTTTGTTTGGAATTCCCTTTGTTGGCCTGGAGCTTGCGGATTACTTAATTAAATCGACTGATCGTTATCTCATACAAATTTATCTGGGGCTTGAATCAGTAGGTCTTTATGCTGCAGTCTCCAATCTCTGCATCTATATAAAAGATGGCATTCTTTTTCCTATGGTATATGCCATTACACCAATCTATATGGAATTGTGGGCACGACAAGGAGCGAAAGCAACCAGGGAATTCCTCTCCAAGGTATTTAATTATCTATTAATGATAATGATCCCTATTGTTTTTGGCTTTTCCATACTTGGAAAGCAAGTTATCGTATTAATGGCCTCCAAAGAATTTGAAGCCTCAGCGGGAGTGATTCCCTTTTTAATTCCTGGTACATTATTATGGGGTATTTCACCTATCTTCGCAGCAGGATTTTACATCCAAAAGGAAACAAAAAAGTTGACTTTAATTGTTTTCCTTGGAGTTTGCCTGAATATCATCTTAAATATGTTATTGCTTCCCCATCTGGGATTGCGCGGTTCAGCATTAGCCAATTTGATTACATATTTTATCTTGTTATGTTTATTAAATCTATATTCACTTAAAGATTTGAGGCCTGCAGTCAATATCACTAGAGTATTGAAATCTTTTTCAGCCTCAGTTATCATGACGTTGTGCTTGCAGTGGTTTAACTTCCCTGTTAGTTTTTTCTATCTTTTCATCAATATCTTGAGCGGAGCTACAATTTATGCTGGGCTTATGCTCTTAATCGACAAAGATATCAGAAATTCCTTGTCTCGCCATTTAACTAACGGTTATCTCGTGAACGCCAAATAATCCAATTCCAACTTTCTGATCTTACAAAATTATTAAACGGTGCACTGTGGAATTCGGCTTGGGACTTACATCGTATGCTGCGTTTGTCATCTATGCTTTAGGGATCATAGCAATAGCATCAACTATTTTTTATAAAATTGAAATTGGGATCTATTTTTTTTGTTTCTTTCTCCCATTGCAGAATGTTTTGAACTATGCTATTAAATATCCTTTGGGAAAAGACCTAAATGATCTTGTACTCATGGCGATGCTCATTGGATGGTTCATTGACAGACGTCGAACCGGCGACAAGTTTTTTGTGCAAACTCCTATTAATAAAATGATTATAATTTTGGCACTATGGACGTATTTGCAAACATGGCGCGGTACTGAATATGTGGGGCTGCCGGCGCCGATTTCTATAAGCAATCCACTTTTCGTTTCCTGGAAAAATTACATGTTCTCGCCATTGATCTTTCTCATTGTTGCCAATAATATTAAAAACAAAAAGCAGATAAGGTGGTTAATGCTTATCATGATTTTTGCCATCTTTGCACTGGATCGTAACTTTTACAGTGTAATAAAAGATCTCGATAGATCTCATTATGATTCAACCGCATTGAAAGTTAATGTTTCCTCTTCTGCTTTGGGCGGCAATCAATTGGCTGTTTTTTTAGCACAATACTCCGCTGTTATCCTGAGCCTATTTCTACTTGATCACCATAAAGTTCGAAAAGTTTGTTATGGGGTACCATTGCTGCTGAGTTATTATTGTATCATGTTTTTGTTTTCTCGAAGTGGATACTTGGCTGTTTTGGCAAGTGCCGCAACAATCGGCATTATAAAAGATAGAAAATTCCTGGTGGGGCTTTTTGCGCTATTAATTTTATGGAATACAGTTTTACCAACTGCAGTTCAGGAAAGAATTGCTATGACAAAAAGTGATGAAGGGTGGGATAGCACAACACAGGAAAGATTGGGAATGTGGGAGCAGGCGAAAGCAATTATTTCCGAACAACCATTGATCGGCGTCGGATTCGATGTAACTTCGCAGCTTGCAGTACAGGCTGAGGGATTTGAGGGCTATACCTGGCATAGCTTTCATAATAATTATTTACAAACTGTAGCGGAAATTGGAATAATCGGCTTAGGAATTATATTATTCATCTATATTCTGGCCTTTCGTAAGGGTTGGCAGCTATATCGTATTGCTGACGATGGTTTTTTAAAGGGATTGGGATTAGGAATGATGGCTTGTGTTCCGGCTATTTTGTTTGGAAATATTGCAGGAAGCTACTGGCAGTATTACAATATTATCGGTTATTTTTATGTTATATTAGCATTAGTAGTTCGAGGCATTAAGATCATTCAACAAGAGCAAGAACGTACTGGAATAGTAACCAAACCCGAGGATTTTTCAGAATTGAGTTTAGCAATACCCCAGAAATACTAATCAATGCTTTTAACTTATATCATTTTAACCTTGATATGACATTATCTAGCTTTAAGAGCTATTAGTGCCAATGAGAAAAAATATCATCTATGCCATTTGAAAGTTAAAATGATATTATTAAGCGGCAAGATGCGAGGCTCAGCGAACATCTATTTCTGATTATGAAGATTTAATTATGAGCGTATTTATTTCAATTATCACTCCTGTTTTTAATGAAGAAAAACATATTGCGAAATGCTTGGCCTCGCTCGTTGAACAAGATTATGATAGCACGCAATATGAAATTTTAGTGGTTGACGGAATGTCCACTGATCAGACCCGAGAGATTGTAACAGATTTTGCAAAGAAATATAATAACATCAAGCTTTTTGATAATCCCAATCGGACAGCTCCTTACGCATTGAACATTGGATTAAAACATGCCAAGGGTGATGTCATCATTCGCGTGGACGGGCATGCGATTGTACAAAAAAACCATCTATCATTATGTATTGAATATTTGCAGCAAACTAATGTTGAGTGCGTTGGCGGTGTCATAGAAAGCATAAATGATACGAAACTGGGTAAGGCGATTGCCATGGCTATGTCGAGCCCGTTTGGAGTCGGAAATGCACGTTTCAGGACTTCAAGCCATATGGAGGGATATGTTGATACGCTCGCATTCGGTGCTTATCGCCAAGAAGTATTTAAAAAAATTGGTGTGTTTGATGAAGAATTCGAGCGGAATCAAGATGATGAATTTAACTATCGGCTCCGAAAAGCAGGTGGTAAGATATATTTAACGCCTAAAATTAAAATCTACTATTATCCGCGAGCAAGCATTCGCAAATTGTGGAAACAATATTTTCAATATGGTTTTTGGAAGGTAAGAGTAATGCAAAAGCATCTGGAAATGATGCAAATCCGCCAGTTTATCCCGGCTCTGTTCATTTTAGCTATTCTGGCAAGCTTGATGATAGGAATTTTTTACAGGCCATTTTTTTGGGTCTTCCTGACTATTTGTGTTAGCTATATCAGCCTTTCATTCTACAGCTCACTAAAGATCTCATTTGTCAAGAAAATTGATTACTTACCTTTGCTACCAGCTATTTTTGCCTGCCTGCATTTCAGTTATGGAATAGGATTTTACTTTGGTCTTTTACGTTTTGCGAAATATTGGATTGGCAGAAGGGCATAATCTTTCTTAAGTGAATGCCATGCTGCCTTCATAAATAACCTGATCGTGGAAACTAAAGATGCCAGTTGTTTTGCAATTAATTAGTAGCGTGGGTTTTTTTGGCGCAGAGAATGTGCTGTTGGAAATAGCAAAGGGATTAGCAAACACGAAGTATCGCCCCATTGTTGGGGTGTTAAGAAATAGTTGGAATCCGCATTTAGAATTGGCTCACGAAGCTTCAAAATATCATTTAGATGTTCAAGAATTTGAATGCAAAGCCCAATTTGATGCAAAGACAATTTTTGAAATAAGAAGCTTTATTGAGCAGAAACGAGTCAGCATCATTCAGCCTCATGGATATAAAGCGGATTTTTACTCGTTCTTTGCGGGATGGGGAAAAAAGGTTAAAATTTTAGCAACCTGCCATCCATGGACCGAAACTAGCTATAACTACAGAGCAAAATTTTATAGCTGGCTTGATAAAAAGATTCTAAAAACTTTTAACCGGGTTATCGCGGTTTCCGATAGTGTAGAAAGGGAGCTATCTCAAGCTGGGATTCCAAAGGAAAAACTTGCCATTATTGATAATGGAATTGATATCAATCGATTTCATCAGAGTTATGATCATCAAAAACTATATCACGATCTAAAGATTGCCAGCGAACGTATTGTCATAGGAACTGTGGGGCGGCTGGTTGAAGAAAAAGGACATGTATTTCTCCTTGAAGCAACGAAGCAGTTGATTTCAAGTCATCCGTCGCTAATGGTTATTATTATTGGAGAAGGTCCGTTGATGGAAAAGCTGAACAGAATGGTGGACGATCTGGGGTTACAAAAACATGTTTTGCTAACAGGGCTTCGTAACGATATTCCTCAAATGCTGGCATTAATGAAGGTGTTTGTTTTGCCCTCAATATCTGAAGGATTGCCTATGGCGCTGTTGGAGGCGATGGCATCCATGACGCCTATTGTAGCCACAGGGGTGGGCAATATTCCCAAGCTGATAGTGCATGAAAGAACTGGAATATTGATAAATCCAGGTAACCCGATTGAAATAAAAGAGGGAATTTTGAAATTATTGAATGATGAAGAATATGCCCAAAAATTAGCGCAGAATGCACATGATATCGTGGTGAGCCGATTTTCAAATAGGGCGATGGCCTCCCAGTACGCAAAATATTATTCCCAAATTTGTTCTGAAAAATAAATCCAATTTGGACGCTATAGTATTCGCTTAAAATCTAATTACCTAATAAAGGTACTAGCCATCTTAAAAATGATTTTAATTACATAGTGATGAAAATTATAAGATAAAATTTTTGGTAATGATGTGATGAATATCGAGTCAAATTCTGGCATCCCTGTTTTGATGTATCATGGTCTCTACGACAAGAATGAGAAAAAAAACAAACTGCGATGCTCGCCTTACCATGTTACCTGTGATCAGTTCCGGCAACAGATGGAATATCTTACCAGGCACAATTATACCTCGCTTTCTACGCATGACCTGATGGGGCTGCTGAATCACAATGAAGCCGATTGGGACTTTCATACTAAGAGAGTTATTATTACTTTTGATGATGGGTATGCTGATAACTTTTATTATGCGCTTCCAATCTTAACATCTTGTAAGTTGAAAGCAATATTTTTTGTAATCACAGATAGAATCAACGAGCCAGGCTATATGAGTTGGCAGCAACTGGAGCATATGGTTCAAGCTGGCATGAGCATTCAATCACACACAGTGACCCATCGCCCTCTGGAGAATTTATTCTTGTCTGAGATTGAAGAAGAATTGACAAGATCGAAATATATTTTAGAAAAGGGACTAGGAGTGCAGGTTGATTTTTTAAGCCTGCCGCATGGTTCCTATCCCAAAAATTTAAATGAAGTAGCAAGGAAAGTGGACTATGTCGGTTGCTTCACTTCCAAAGTGGGATATTTTGAAGTAAACAGCGATCGTTATCAGATTCGGCGGTTGGCAATCAAAAAAAAGATCAATAATCAAATTTTTGATAAGATCATGCGGCATGATTCTAAATGCATGAATCAATTAATTAAGAAGCAAAAGTGCAAGAATATTATCAAAAATATAATTGGAATGCAAAATTATAACAGATTCTATAACTTAATAATTCAATCAAATCGCTTGTGGAACAATGCTGTTAATAGTAACCAAATTTAATAATTGCTGTTATGAAAATACTTTTCTTATCTACTGAAAATCCCTATCCTCCGGATCATGGGCATCATATCAGAACACTAAATATTTTGGAAGGATTGGCTAAACAGAACGAAATTTATTTTATTGGCTTTGCCCAGCATCAGAAAGAGTTGGCGCATTGTACATATTTAGAAAATTTGTGTAAGAATGTTTTAATTTTTAGAATTAAACAGGGCATTTTTAAATGGCGGTACTATCTTCGTCTTTCGCTTAATTTATTTTCACGGTATCCTTATACTGTTCAGCGCTACTTGATGAGCGATGTAAAGAAAGCAATCGCCCAGATGATAAGCAAAAATGATATTGACCTGGTTCATGTGGATATGCTTCATCTGGCAGCATATCATGATGAGATAGGTGAAAGAGCATGCGTTCTGGTTGACCACAATGTCGAATCGCTCCGGATGCGAAGATGGATGACTGTGGAAACGAATATAATAATTAAGCTATATATTTATTTTCAGTATTTAAAACTGAAACACTTTGAGAAGCAAATGTGCGCCGTATTTGATCGCTGCGTTGTGGTTTCCGATGTTGATAAGGAAATTTTATGCAAAATGACCGGCACTGATAATTTTACAGTAATACCCAACGGTGTTGACACGGAATATTTCAAACCAGGCAATACCAATTATGATCCTTACGGCCTGGTGTGGGTAGGGGGGATGGAAGGACCTTATAATCGCGATGCAGTCATTTTTTTTATTGATGACATTTTCCCTTTGATTGAAACAAAAATACCTACCGCCAGGGTCACCTTTGTTGGCGCCTCGCCGCCTGCGAAACTTATAAAAAAGGCGAAAGAAAATTCGAACGTGAAAGTTGTTGGTTATGTGGATGATGTTAGACCTTATGTAGATCAAGCAGCAATTTTTGTTGCTCCAATTAGAAGTGGTAGCGGCACTAAAATAAAAATATTAAATGCGCTTGCCCAACAAAAAGCGGTCGTCACTACTTCCATTGGCGCAGAAGGCATTGACATCATCCCGGATCAGCACTTCATGATTGCTGATTCAGCTCGAGAATTTGCTGATGCGATAATTTATTTATTCAAGAACCAGCATAGGATCGTTGAATTGGGCAGAAATGGCCGAAAATTGGTTGAAGAAAAATATAGCTGGCAACAGATTAATCGACAGGTGGAGCGATTGTATCAAGCATTGGTCAATGGGCATCAATCCGCTAGCGGCACGAAAATCACAGATAATTTAGCTTCTTTATAAGCGGCCGCTATTGAGTACAATTGCGTAAATGAGAATCCTTTTTTGTAATTCAGAAAAAAGCGGTAGTGCAATAATAGATATTGAGTTATGTTATTATTCTCATGACAATAAAGCCTTCTCAAGCTGCTCATCAAAACTGGGCATAAATTTTGTTGAATAGCTATAGCAATCATAATTTTTTTAATCGGAAACAACAAATAGTATGTCGTTGATGAGCTTAAAAAATAACGTGGAAGGATTCAACATGGACAATCGATCAAAAAAAATCAGTACAGTTACAGCCACTTTGTTAGCGGTGACTTTTTATCTCCGATCTGTTATAGCAGCTAATTACTATATTAGCACCACTGGTAGCAATTCGAATGATGGGTCATTTGCTCATCCCTGGGCGACCATAAATCACGCGATAGAACATACAAAAGCTGGTGATACAATCTACATGCGCGGTGGTACTTATCGAGAAGGCGAGGTCTGGATTCGATCAGATTATGGAATGGGGGGGGTATCAGGAAAATATTGGACTCTAACAGCTTATAATAACGAAGAGGTGATATTGAATAATCCTGACCGGCCATTTATTATCGATGCACCGTATGTGAGAATCGATGGTATTAAATTCATGTCAAAAGAAGTTAGCGTATGTACTTGGCATGGTACGCACGATGGGGTGCAAATTCTCAATTGCGTTTTCACTGGTGTATTTAGTTATGGAGCAATAGATTTTGCAGGTAGTCATGGGTTAATTAAAGGCAATCGGATTATGATTGATTATACGACGCAGGGAACGCAGGGACATGGGATCTATCTCATGAGAAGCAGTGATACCATCATTCGCAACAATTTCATTAGTGGCCCAACAGGCTATTGTATTCATGTCTACGATGAACATAAATCCGAAGATCCTTCAGGTTACATCCCGGTTATATCAAATGTTTTAATTGATAGCAATTTTGTGACGAATTCTAGAGAACGGTCTGGCATTATTGTCGCCGCAGATTATACAGCCAGGGTAAAAGGGGTCACGATCTGTAATAACGTGATTGTCAATAATGCTGCTAGCGGAATTAGCCTTACTGTCGACAATGGACAGGTCGAAGATATCAAAGTATTTAATAATACAATTTCTGGCACTGGCGAAGGATCGTATGAGGGAGGGATAAGCGTTAATAAGAATGTAAAAAGCGTTGTAATTAAAAATAACATAATCGTGATCAATAAAAACGCTGGCTTTCATATTAAAAATTATGGCGCTACCCAAAACGCTATTGTCGACTACAACCTATATTGGCCGGCGCCACTTAAATTGGGAAATGTTGCCGATAACCACGCGATAGTGAAGGATCCAAAATTTGTTAATCCCAGCAACAATGATTTCCATCTTCAACCAGATAGTCCTGCAATTGATGCTGGAACTGATGTAGCGATACAATATCTTGGTGCTGCCCCAGACATCGGCGCCTTTGAATTTAATAATGCTCCAATGTCGGTTGAATTGATTTCGTTTAATGTCCAAGCAAAAGATAATTCTGCACTATTAACCTGGCGGACGGCTAGCGAATTAGATAATTTCGGCTTTGAAATTGAACGGAGATCGTTAGATGAAGATTATCGCAAAATAGCGTTTGTGAAGGGCGCTGGGTCGACAAGGTTGCCTCAGGGCTATCAGTATCTGGATAAAATGTTAAGCGCTGGCAGATACTATTACCGTTTGCGTCAAATCAATTTGAATGGTACTTCTAAACTGTACGGCGAAGTTGAGGTAGTCATTGCTAAACCATATCGCTTTAATTTGGAGCAAAATTACCCCAATCCATTTAACTCAGAAACTGCTATCGCTTTTTGTATCCCCACTGATTCCTTTGTGGATTTGTCGATTTTCAATATCCGGGGAGAACGAGTGGCGACTTTGGTGCACGGTGAGCAACTTCCAGGTTGGAAAACGGTGAAATGGACGGGGGTTGATGACAGCGGTGCCAGTGTGGCCAGCGGAAGCTATTTATATCGATTAGCTATCAAAGAAAATACGATGATCAAAAAAATGATTTTGCTTGAATAGTGAAGAGGCAGTTATAACCGCTAATTCTGCGATAGGTTCGGCTTGGTTTTGAAAAGCTGTTACCAATGAAAATGGACCATTTTGGCAGAATTAGCGGTTAAGCCTATCCTTGAGTAGGTTCGCTATCATCGTTCAAACATTCAATGCCGCTATCGCCTTAATTTTGCCCACAATCTTGCTGCGTTCCGCCAATCATAGAAGCTATAAATTTCGCCTCAAATTAGGTCTTAAGAACCAATCATATTCATTTAAGAAGTGCTCCGCTATGGAGCATTTTTGGCGAAACCTATACCAATGTTCGTGGCTGTAAGCGACATTTGAATATTGGATTAATTTTAACCACATGTGAATAAAATGAAACGATGCATAAAATGTATTATGCCTGAAACCGCAAAGGGCATTATCCTAGATGCGAATGGATTATGCCAGCTTTGTAAAAACTATAAGCCGTATATGCCCAAAGGCGAGGAGGCTTTGAGAAACGAAATTCAGCCTTATCTGACTACTCATAGTGAATATGACTGTTTAGTTCCTTTAAGCGGAGGCAGAGACAGTACCTATGCTCTGTATTACACAAAAAAGGTTTTGAAGTTAAAACCATTAGCGATGCATAATGACAACGATTTTGTAACAGACGTCGCAACAGCGAATTTAGAGATTACAACCAAACAATTGGATGTACCACTGATACGAATGGGTTCAAAAAATCATCTTTCAAAGAAGATTGTTAGGGAAAAATTCATCATGAATGCTCGTTTTGGCGCGGGACTTGTGGTAGACCAGACCTGTGAGGCATGCAAATATGGCTTTGAGTCTGCAGCGTACAATATGGCACGAAAGCATAATATAGCATTAATATTTTGGGGTGATTCAGTAGAGGAATCTACCGAACAATTTCATGATCTTAGTGCACATACACATCCGTCGAGATGTAAGAGACTCCTGTCGCCGACGATGTTAAATTATATAAGATATAAATACAATTTTTGTAAAATGAAAAAGGAATATGGCCAAAATTCTAAACAAGGATTGAAAGAGATTCATCTTTATGATTATATAAAATGGGACAGAAGGGTAATTATAGAAACAATAAAAAAAGAAGTTGGTTGGACAGTGCCGGAAAACGCGGTTACTACCTGGCGAACCGACTGTTCGTTGGTCCCAATTGTGAATTATCTAACAGGAAAAGCGTATGGCGTGACCAAGATGGAATTAGGATTTAGCAATATGATTCGAAGCGGGAAAATGGATCGTGAAGAAGCACTCAGGCAGGTAGAACTAATTCGAAAAAATTGGAATATTGAACGAGCAAAAAACTTACTGAATGAAATCGGGATTCCTCAAAAGATAATCGATGCCGTTTTAGGGTTGATTTCAACTGACCACTGCTGCAATTGTTAGAACACGTATCAAACGGTTGCCACAGATTCGCACTGTTTTGCAACTCACTATACTCAATTTGCCCAAATAAAGCGACGGTAGTTGCTATTTGAATTTTGATGGTAAATTTTTGATGGCGTTTTTCTAATTCAGATAATAGTTCAATCCAATAAAAAAGCTGCTATAGCAAAATAAACTCTTCAACGATTATAATAAGTAACCAAAACTCATCGTCGAAAAGTAGTCGGCCTAAATTTAAAAATAAAGCCGATAAGAAATCCATCATATCGGCATTTTTAATATTCTATTGTGGCTGAAAAGTTATTTTGGGCTAATATTTTTTTAAAAGGGGCTTAATTATGGTAACAACTTTAAAAGTTATCTTAAGACTCTGCAAAATATTCGTGAGGAGAGGTCTTCTCATTCAGAATCGATTTAGATTGGCTACTGTCCAGGCGAGAAGAAATCTAGAAATTGGGAGAGGCGTAAGAATAGTTCCATTATCACATTTTGAATGTGGGGAAAATGTAACTATTGCAGATGGTGCGGTGTTAGATTGCGGAGGACAAGTATGGTGCAATTACAAAGGTGGAATAAAAATTGGAAATAATAGTTACATTGGCTATAATGCCGTCCTACTGGGAGGCGGA
>JAPDQM010000039.1:0-30937 GCA_034505795.1 Candidatus Zhuqueibacterota bacterium | reverse complement strand
GTTTCCACCGGCGATTAAAATTACTACAGCCCCCACGGGAGCGGTCGTGTTGTTAGATAATAAGCCGATTTCCGGGAAAACGCCACTTTCGATTCCACGCATCTCGCCCGGAGTCCATGAATTGACATTGACTTATCCCGGCTATGCGCCGCTGGTGAAATCCATTCAAGTGCCAAGCAAAGGCGAAGTCAAAGTGAGTGGTGAAAAGGCTCGCAAGGGCTATGAGCCATACCTGTTCCGGTTCAAAACCAAAGTGGCTGTCACCTCAGATCCAGCCGGTGCCGTGGTCTACATCAACAATAATCCCTATCTTCATAAAACGCCCACCAACTTTGAGTGGGAAGTGGGTGTGCCGCTGGCCATTGATCTGGAACTGGAGGGATTTCAAAAACTATCCGGCTTTCGACTCAATACGGAAGATGGCATCGAGGAAATCGAAGATCGGCGATTGTGGTCATTTGAAGCCATTGATAGGGATGGCAGACAATATGTGGTGGATGGGAAATTTCGTAAATTTGTTACGGTAACTTCGATTCCGCCAGGTGTGACATTTTACATTGACGGGTCTCCCAATCCTTCCGGGCGCACCGATGTCTCTTCTACGATTGCATTAAATATCGGGCAACATGAATTGCTGTTCAAAAAGGACGGTTTCAATCCTCAGCGAATCAACCTGAATGTCGGTAAGACAGGGCCAGAAGCAATATCCGTGATCCTCACCCGGAATGTTCGCTTCTTTGCGACCGATAAGACGGATCTGGGCAACAATGACATTGGCGCCACGATTTCCAAAATCATCCAGAGCAATAAACAATATCTGCGCAATGACAAAACGCCATGTGAGATTAGCCTTCCACCCATTAACTTGCAGGTGGTATTGACAAAGAAAGGCTATGCCGATGCCATCGTGGATGTTTCGCCACGCGACAAGGATATTGTGGTAAAGATGGAGCCAGCCACCATAGAAATCGAGGTGGTGGTCAATGACGCACTGACCGGTTTGCCACTAAAAGATGCACAGGTCAGCTATCGTTCCCTGAGCCAGGAGCAAGCGCCTGAAATGTATTACGGCGCGACCAATGAAAAGGGATTATGTGTCAATAAAATATCACCGGGCGAATACAGTTTCCGTGTGAAGAAATTTGGCTATTTTGAAAAATTTGCCATCATCGACACCAAAGGGGGCACCAATCGGGTGGAGTTTAAATTAATTATTCAGTAACGTTTATTTCCAATCGGTTGTGGCGATCGGTAACAAACTGCAGGATTCCAGGAAAGCCATACTGCTCATCTAACCTGATCGTGTTATCGTCGCAGAAGAACGAAGCAAATGAAAATTCATCTCCAGCCGCTGCTGTTTCTTGGCCAGCGCCGGTTTGAGGTTCAATTGGAAGCCATCAAACTACACGAACAATAAACATCACACATAATTTAGGGAGAAACATCCATGCCCAAAATCGTTGTCAAGCGGAAAGCCGAAGTGTATAAGGAATTTCCGATTCGACCGTTTCAAAGTCGAATTACGGTGGGGTCTGAGGGGGACAACGATCTGATAATTGCGGATAAAAAAGTTTCAATGCATCATCTGGTTATCGAAAAAGAGGGGACAGCGTATTATGTCCGCGACAATAAGAGCGCGTTCGGGACCTTTGTCAATGGCAATCGCATTTCCGACCGCACGCCAATAGTCAGCGGCGATGAAATCGCCGTAGGCGAACACACGCTGATCTTTGAAAACGTTCTTTTCGAAAAATCGATGCTGGAGTCAGAGCCAGAGGAATCTACTGGCTCCGAGGATGATCAAGAAATTACGGATGATGCGTCCAGCCTGGCGTCTGCCCTGGAAACCAAGCTGACGTCAGAAAGCAATGGAAATGGCGGATTAACCGAGACGGCCCAAACGAAGACGGAGACCACGGGTTCGACTGAGGCTGTCAGCGCTAAAGTGTCAACCGAACAATTGACACCGCACTACCTTCTGGCGATCCACGGACCTTATTTAGGAAAACGATATCGACTGAACTTTGGTATCACCCGTATTGGACGGGATCAGACTTTCAACGATATTGTCATTCGAGAAACCACTAAAGGCGAGGTGGATACCAGCATTTCGCGACGGCATGCGACGATAGTCCTGGATAGTGGCAAATATTATATCATGGACAAACGAAGCAAGACGCGTACCCGGGTGAATCAAAAACAACTCAGCGAGGAAGATGTAGTGCAGTTGTTTCCGGACGATGAGATTGAGATTGTCAGTGATCGAAAGAGCACAATTTTTCGTTTTGAACCCGAATCGATTATGGACTTCTCGTATCCCAAACGAGCGGGAACGTGGTGGGATCGAAATGCACCGTGGTTGGTGCGCGCAGCCTCGGGCGTCTGTTCCCTATTGTTGTTGATACTGATGGTGAACTTTTGGAGCCAGGCCCGTTTAATCAATCAACAGCCCAATCCGTTTCAGGTACGCGAAAGCCAATGGGTCTTCGAGCAAGGTTTTCAGCCGTTCACGATTCAGCCCAACGAAGCGGTGGCCAATATGCTAACGCTGGCGCCAACAGCGGCAGATCTGACCGGTGATGGAGTCCCGGATGTTGCCTACATCGATCCGGCTGGACATCTCAACGTGATTGACGGCAAAACGCGGAAGAACGCCTGGGGCAAATCCTTTGATCAGCAGATTCAGCCATCGCTGGGCATTGTGCTGGCTGACCTGAACAAGAATCAATTAGCCGACATCCTATTTCCGGCCAACAACTCAATTCTCTATGCCATCGATGGCAAAACCGGTACCGAAATTTGGTCCAGTCCGCTGTTTGGCGAACGATTTTCCGGGAATCCAGCAGTGGCAGATATCAATGGCGATGGCTTGCTCGACATATTTCTCTGCTGCCAATCCGGCCAGATTCATATTGGCAAAGGACAATACGGCGGCCCTGATTGGTCATCATTTCAAGCGGAATCGGAGCTACGGTGCACGCCCTCTGCTGGTGATGTCGATAATGACGGTGTGGCTGAAGTGGTGATTGGCACTGAAAATGGCAAGATCCTGATCTATGATGGAGCCAGAGAAAACTTTAGTCAGGTTTTCAGTGTGAATGAGGAATTGCAGAAGGCCAAGGGTTCATTCTATGAAGATCATCAAATTCGCCAGCGAGTGGCTATAGGCCAATTGAATGATGATAACTATGCCGATCTGGTGATCTTGACCGAGCAACAGCAGTTGTTGGTGTTGGATGGCAAAGAGATGAAGCGGTTGTGGTTTGATGAAATCGAAAGCGGGCTCAAAGATGCTGCTGCGCTGCTGCCACCAGTACTGGGCGATGTAAATGGCGATGGCCGATTGGAAGTGGTATTAGCGACGGCCGATGGCAAGATTATTGTCTATGAAGGAACTGGCAAAGGAAGCTCGCAGCGTAAGATCATCTGGGCTTATGTTCCCGAATCAGTGGAAGAATTTATCGCCAGCCCGATCCTGGTGGATTTGAATAAGGACCGCAAGCTGGATGTGGTAATTGCGGGATCGTACGACGGACTATATCTATTCAATGGGCCGAATGGAAAATTGCTTAATACAACCACCCCAGTAAATAGCACTGACGATTTGATTATTGGCACGCCTGTCGTAGCTGACTTCAAACACGACAAGAGCCTGGATATTCTACTCAGACGAAACAATGACAATTTTTTTCTGGCAACAACCAATAGCAAGATTAAGCCGGGTTCAATTCTGTGGGGACAGATCAATTTTAATGCCCAGCAAGACGGCTGCAATGCGTTACGGCTCGCATCGGCAGCACCACGATTCATGGCAGCTACCTTCTTCTTTTTGGCGATGTTAGTTTTGATCGGTTATAATATTTATCAACCAATCAAGCGACGCAAACTTTTTGCCAGCGCAACTTAATCTCACAGCGCCAGGTTAACAAGGGCCTGGCGTTGCATCAGTCCAGGCACTGTTCCATTTAGCTTCGTTTTGCGGCTAGTTCAAATGTTTCCGGCAGATTAACTGCTAAGAGATTCAGCCAAGACGGGAGCCAAACAAAGACAACATGGCATGAATAGTTCGGGCGGCTGATTTCAAATTCGGCCACCAGTGCTAACGATTTTCAGGTAGGTATAGGATGCTGGTGGCTTCGCAGCGAATCGCCTGGTCGGAAAATAAAAGCAGCAGATGACAGTTTACAACCATTTGAGGGCTAACATGATAGGTGTTGCAGCATGGGAACAATCGTTGGCTCAGGAAAGGTTGTGATGATTTTTAGGCCGCGATGGCCTGCCGCTGACCACATTCAAACTCCAGCAGCGGTTTCCAGTTACGCCAGAGTCGCAACCAGAATATTAGTTCATCAGTTGTGAAACCAGCAAATTGCGAATGACAATGAGATAGAATCCATCAGTTATAGTGTTAAGTTGATCAAACGGTGGTCGAATGAAATTAATCATGACGGCGAAGAGCGACGTCGGTGTCGCACGTTCGACAAATGAAGATTTTTGTGGTATCTTTGAAGAAGACGGTTTGGCGGTGGTATGTGACGGTATGGGCGGTCACCAAGCTGGCGCCAAAGCCAGTCGTCTGGCGATTGCGACGCTTCGCTATATGTACCTATTCTTAAATCCAGCCACCCACGCGCAAATTGCGACTGATCTCAGCAGCAATGGTTTGCAAATTGCCACCCGGCTCGTTGGCTCGATTCGGTTATCTAATCGGAATATTTATAATAAATCCTTGCAAGAACCATCTCTGAAAGGAATGGGTACGACAGTTTCGGCGCTCACGATTATCGACGGCACAGCCATTATTGCCCATGTAGGCGATAGTCGCATTTACCGGTTTCGTAATAATAAAATGGAGCAGCTCACGGAAGATCACACCTGGGTCAACGAGCTAATCCAGGATCGCGAGCTCAACCGTGATGAAGCTCGGAAATTCGAAAAACAGAACGTTATCACGCGTGCGTTGGGCTTGAGCCGCACCGTCAAAATCGATTTGACCATCGAAAGCGTTATGGAGGGTGATCTGTATCTTTTGTGTACAGATGGTTTGACCAAAGCCCTGTCTGATGAGGAGATCAAGCGGATCATTTTTTTCAATAAAAATAATTTCGAGCATGCCTTGCAACATCTCATAGACACTGCCAACATGAAGGACGGTTCGGATAACATCACGGTTGCACTGGTTGCCATTGACGGTGCGCCACTGACGCAACGCAGCTACCCAGCCTCCCGCGTTACGCTCAAAGCTGAGGACGAGAAAATCTCTCGCTTAGAAGACAGGATTCTCAAACGAGAGCTATCTCGTCAGGACAATCATCGGTCGCGGTGGGAACGTGGCGCGCATATTTTGATCAATCGTCCCGGTCGGGCGGCCGCAGTGATTTTGAGTTCGATTCTTGTCCTCCTGATTGGATTATTTTCCGCCACAAGGCAAAAAAATATGCCAGCCGCGGCCGAGTCGGTAGCCCAGGCCGCACCGACCATCACTCCCCAGCATCAGAATGCCCCAGCGGAAGTGATCGAACACCAGATCGAATGGCAATTAGAAAACATTGTGCCCCGGCGGGCCGAACTCGATTCCGGCCGCATTCCTGGCTCGAAGACTCCTGGGGCACCCCCGGAAAATAAGTTGATGTCAACATTACTCCGTACGCGATCGTTGCAACGCAATCTTACCAATCAAGGAATTATCTACTTCATCGGTTTTGAAAAAATGAAGGATTTTGACCGCTCCGTACTGTATGTGAATAATAAAATTTGGGGAAAGACGAGCGAATTCAGCGAACGAGGCCTTAAACTGCCGCCAGGCATGTATCAAATTAGCGTGCGAGATTCGAGCAATGTAGTCCTATATGATTCTGCAGAAATAAGCATCCAGTCGGGAGATATCAAGCCGATCGAATTCCGCCGGCGTTAGTCCTGATGTCGCCTCGGGCAAAACGTATCGCCTCTGTCACAGAGACATCGCCTCAATCGCTGGCGTATGGGAGCGGATTTTTGACCCGGCCAAACTGCTTGATTGGGTGACGAGGGTTCACACCCAAATTTCCGCAACCGGGCGTATCAGTGGGTATTGAATCGGTTGGGAAGAGTAGTATTCAGCGGACAATTTTGGGGATAATTCAGCGGCGTTGGTTGTCGTTTAAAAGCAAGAATGGAATTTTGAGCATGGCATCTAATTCACAGAATATCATAACCTCACAAACGCGGGGGCGCAAGATGAAGAGACAAAAATTATCGGCCTGGCTGCTAATATTATGCATTCTATCTGGTTTTGGGATTAGCACAGCAAAGCCACAGCAAAATGAAGCGGCCTATTGGTTTGAACGAGCGGTCAGTGAGAACAACCAGGAGAAGAAAGTTGAGTATTATCTCAAAGCCATTGAAAAAAAACCCAATTTTATTGAGGCCTATTTCAACCTGGCACTCACCTATCTGACATTAAAAAAATATGACCAGGCCGAGGATGCATTCAAGAAAGCAATGTATGCCAATCCCGCGGCATTGAGCACCTCGTTGAAAAGCAATATTCTCAGTCGCCTGGGAACCATGTATCGCCGCGCCGGCCGCTACCAGGAGGCGGAAGAGTCGTTCCAGGCAGCGTTGAACATTGCCACCGATAAAAAATTTCGCGCGCTTACCTATTACGAATTGGGTCAAAACAAGCTCGCTCAGGGACAATATGAGGAGGCGATCAAAATATTTCGACAGGGGATAGCGATTTCCCCGACTGACCGGGCATCATTTGAAACCGGTATTCAGTTAGCCGAAAGCCAGCGCAAGATTCAAACGATGAGCCAGCAGGCCAGTCAATTGGCTCAAAATGGCAAAGCGGCCGAAGCGGCTGAAATTTACAATCGGATTTTAGAAATTGATCCCAATCATCAAGAGGCTAAAGCTCAGTTGAAAAAACTGAACTTGCTGGTCGAGCAAAAGCAATCCAATGACATTGAACGGGTGCAACGGCTGTATGATGAGGCACAGGCACATCTAAATAATGGCGAATGGTCAGAAGCAATTGCCCTGCTGGAAAAGGTAAATCAACTGCAGCCGAATTTTAAAGAAGCCAATAAGCTCATTCTGCAGGCGCAGGAGAAACAGTATCAGCAATTGATTGTGCAGCAGTTGTACGATAAGGGGCAGGATAATTTTGACAAAGGCAATTATGTAATTGCACTGGTTAATTTTGAGCGCGTTGCTGAAATCGATGCCAATTTTAAAAATATTAGTGAACGAATTGCTACCACGCGCAAGAAAATCGAGCAAACTAACCAACGAACAGATAATCTGCTGGCGCAGAATGATTCGCGGCAGAGTCGTAGCGATGAGGCATCACGGTCTGACATAATTTCCAACGAATCTGCCACCGCCAGAGAAAACCAGGTGATGGGGCAGATCCAGGGTAAAAGTGACGCGCCGGACGGATCGCTGGATGTGCAATTGATACAAAATTATTATCAAGAAGCATTGGACTTGATGCAGAAACAGGATTGGCTTAAAGCCGGGATTGTGTTAGAGAAAATCAAGTTGATTCATCCGAATTATAAGAATACGGAATTTTTGTTGGCTCAAGCCCGACAGAATCTTGAACGTTCGAACTATTCTCCGGCTGAAAACACCGCGGCTGCTGGTGACAAGTCGGGCAATCCAGCCGTGCTTTTGCTGGCCTTTTTAGCGGGCATTGTGGTATTGCCGGTGGGGCTGTTTTTCCTCTCACCGGTAACGCGTGCGCGATACTATATCCTGCAAAAGCGCTATGATAAGGCCCGAGAAATTTATGAGCGCCTGTTATCAAAGAAACCAAATGATATTAAGCTATATATTACCCTGGCGAATATCTATATTAACGAACGGCGGATTGATGAAGTATCTATTCGCGTTTTCGAACGGGCGATTCAGTATAATGACAATTTAAAAATCCAATTAGAACCGATCGTCCATCGCTATTACCTGGAGAAAGGCAAAACCGACGATAGTCCATTGCATTTGCTTAATGATTCTCTCAAAGAAAAGCTAAGAAAGATGGGCGAATAAGTTCGGATAGTTGTTCTTCGTTGAATGAGCGCCGGGGATGTAGTGCCAGCCACCAGAATCGCAGCCGGCTAAATTCGCGGCGCGTCCCTCTTCCGGCTGCTGGTGATAATTTGCCAGAACATCGCCCTCCGATAGAGAAAAAGCGGCGGGCACGCGTGGTCTCAATGACCGCTATTTCATTAGGTTGACGCACGCAGGGATGGCGGGAGGAACAGAACAGGGGGTGAACAAATCTCAAGAATTTCAATGGCCAATTGATATTGGGATATTGTTATTCTTAGGCATAATTTAAACCAACTGGGTTGTTATTTTAGAGCTATGGAAAAAGAAAAAAGCAATAAACAGGTCATCGACCTCCTTTATGAATTAGGGAACGCCTATTTGACCAAGGGCGATTATGACAGTGCGATCAATCGATTCAAAGCGCTTATGGAATTGGGAGAAAAGGAGCCAAAGCTTTTTTTGAATCTGAGCAAGGCTTACATTTTGAAAGGGCAATTTGATGCTGAGGCGCAGGCTACCTTTGAGATCGCGGTTCAACACGAGCCCGATAATCCCGTTTTGAATGTGATTTTAAGTGATCTGTATTTAAAGGCAAATCGCGACGACGAATTCTCAATTCAAGTTTACCAACGGGCATTGCGTGAAAATCCTGAGAACGCCAATCAAGTCATGTCCCAATTAATTAAAGCGTGTATTCGCCATGACAAATTTGATGCCATCGAAGGATTAATGGATCAGCTTATTCACACACCTGACAAATTAGCCCTCATTTTCCCGTTCTATGTGGCCAGAGAGTGGAAAAGGCAACGATTCGATGGAGTTTCTCAATTTATCCGAAAACTCTTGCCGCTGCAGAGTGAGTTAATGTGGTACCGATGGTTGGCGATAAATCTGCTGCAAGCTAAGCAGCAATTGGGCGCTGCCGCCCCCATCAGTGCTGAAGAGATAGCGCTTTGTAGTCAATATCTAAATCAGGCTCATGCTTTCGATCGCCTGTTGGATATCTACCTCTATCCCGCGGTCGAAAAATTGGTCAACGGTCAAACGGCTGAAAGCCAGCCTCCCGAAGCTCGCCCTATCGAAGAATATGAATTATTTTTAATGGACAGTTCACTGAGTAATATCTGGGAAAGAGGGATAAACAAGCAAATACCAACGGCCAAAGCCCCATCGGAACCAATATCCGTCGATATCTGGGAACATCTGAAGTTATGGCCGGCGGCCGAAAACAGCCATGTTACTGAGGAGCGAGGAGGTCGCTTCAATAGTGTTCCGGTTTCGCAAGCGTTGCAACAAGCAGAGGCAGTGATGATCATTCGCCTGAAGGCGAATACGCTCGATCTGGTTCAGGCAGACCTGGAAAACGCCATTCGTAGCTCCGAGGATAATGAGAAAAATTTACTAACAGGATTTCAATCACGCGATGGCATCATCCTGTTCTGGAAGGACCTGCATTGTCCCATCCAATCTGCCATTCAGTTCGTCAAGAATCATTGGGCCAATCCCGCCGCTGCCAATGGTGCGCCGTTTCAGGTGCTGATTCACAAATTAATGGCCTCACGAAACCAGGCATCTCATCGGCAGTTGCTGGAGGACATGCAAACGTCGTTAACGGCGTTTCAATTAGAAGCGGAACTATTTCGTCCGCAATCTGCCAGCGAGAGCAGCTTGAATGGTAACGGTTGCCAGGTATTAATCACCGCAGCAGTGCAAGAACAATTAAATGGGGACATCCACTTTTCCATGACCCCTGTGGACTTGCCGATGCCTCATTTATCATCCGGCGAGGCGCTGAAAATTTATCAGCTTCAATGGGATGATATTGCCACCAAAATCAGCCGTGGAGAAATCAAACATATTGGCCGTTTTGATCATCCGAGAGAGCTTTATTCAAATCAGATATTTGCCAGCTTTCGCGCCATTGATTCATTTCTCGAACGGCTGGTGGTGATCAAAATCCTACGGCCTAATATGCAATTGAACAATGGGCAGCCGCCGCTCTCAGAACTATTCCTGCAACAGGCTAAGATACTCGGCAAATTAAATCACCAGAATATCGCTCTGATCTATGATATTGGTAGAGAAAAAGACTTTTGCTATATTGCCCGAGAATATGTGGAGGGCGAGCCGATCAAGGTGCAGCGTTTGATCAATCAGAAGATCAATTGGAAGCGAACGTTGAAGGTTTGCCATATCATCTCACAAACCCTCGGCTATGCCCATGACATTCAAATTGTCCATGGACGCCTCAAGCCGAACAATATTTTCCTCGCTGCCAATAGTGAAGTTAAGATCACCGATTTTCAGCCGCTGCCCTTTTCATTTCCGTGGAAATCCTGTCAGGAGCCTGTGCTCAAAACGTTGACCTATCTGGCGCCCGAACAGATTGAAAGCGAAATAGTCACCGGCCAGACGGACATCTTTGCTCTGGGGGTGATCATGTACGAGCTACTCACCGACAAGAATCCATTTCTGGCCGCTGATAAGGAGACGATCGTTGAAAATATTTTGACTCATACACCCGAGCCGGTGACGGCACTCAATCCTGAATTGCCAGAAAAGCTGGATCAATTGATTTTCAAAGCGCTGCAAAAATCTCCAGCCCAACGTTTCGCCAGCATTCATGAGATGGAAAATCAGTTGATCGAAATTATTGATGCGGCTGCTGATTAGTCATCCGATCTTTCAGGACAGGAGGCGCATGGTTTTCAGAATCAGCAATTTTTTGGGTGCTGGAATAATGAATCCTCTGCCCGCATTTCTTGAAAATTGGGTAAATTATCTGTACTACCCAATGGATGTTGCTGTCAATTTTTTTGACAATTCTATCAGCAGCTAATACTCTCGAGCAGTTGATGAAATTAGCAGCCTTTTTTTCATGCGGCCTATCTGTTGAATTCAGGCACAATTCGGGCTCGGATTGTCTCATTTGACGTATGGCCGCTATTCCATGATGAATTGATGCGCGATATAGCAATACAGAGCTGGGTTAATATTTCATGCACTGGTCTTCAATTTGCCCTGTGATCTGTTGTCGCGATCAGAAGTTTGATTGTCAATGACCAGTCGATATTGATTTGCTTCCCTAACGCCAATTGCAAATTAGGCAATTAAGATCAAATTCCCTGATATCATTCGATTGCTGTGTCCTTTAGCACAAGAGCCGCGCTTTTTTCATTGCCACAAAATTACTTTCTTGCAGAATATAAAAATAGACGCCGCTATTCAAATTTTCGCCATCGAACAGGGTTGCCTCGCTTCCGATCGAATGCGTTCCAGTGATTATTGTGCGAACTTCCTGACCCTGTGCGTTATCAATCTTCAACGACACCACGATGGGCTGCCGCAAATCGCATTTGATGGGGCTCGCCGAATTAAATGGATTGGTTTAATTTTTAAGCAAATTGAAACCTTGGGGCTGCGGTGGCGCTGGTTCAATGGCCG
Source organism: Candidatus Zhuqueibacterota bacterium (assembly GCA_034505795.1). Lineage (GTDB taxonomy): Bacteria > Zhuqueibacterota > Zhuqueibacteria > Thermofontimicrobiales > Thermofontimicrobiaceae > Thermofontimicrobium_A. The sequence continues at coordinate 19,459 of JAPDQM010000039.1, read as the reverse complement.
TTGATGTTTTAAAAATAATAATCAGCCTGGGTCGTTGGCTGGCTGTGGGATGATCTGAAGAATGGAAGCCGGCTACACAGGTGCCATTGGTCTGGATGCAATGACCATAAATCCCATAATTCGGGAATTTGCCATCATGCCAGCCCTGCACAAACGGTGTTATGTCTACAGAATGCCAATTGCCTCCCGTTGGCCAGCAGTTCGCCGTCACCGTGACATCATGACAGGTATCTGGGCGGCTATTATAGGTAACGCTATCCTCATTCCAGAACGAAGTGATTCGATAGTAGGTCATTTTCCCCGCAGCTTTGGATCCGTAAAGGTTATAGCAATACAGCTTCATTTCTGCCTTCACAATAGTGGCATTGGCAGGCAACGCTGATAAATCCCATTCAATCAGCAACCGATCGTAGCAGGCTTTAAATTGTCCCTGATACAACAACGTAGTGCCGCCATTGGGAGAATTGGTGTTTGGCGAGCAATCACAGATGTAGCTATCCTTGCCTTCAGGCCCTGGCTGGAGGATCAATGAATCGGTGGTGACGGTTTGAGCCAATGCCAGATTGAACAGCGAAATGGTGGCCATCAAAATGATGCTAAGAAGTTGAAACGAAATTTTTGTTTTTTGCATGTGTTTCCTCCTTAAAAAAGTTTTAGAGCGTTATTGAATTATGGGGGCAAGTATTGTGACTGGCAGGAATATAATAAAAATTCGATCAGAAATCGACCTGATACATGAAATCGAACACTTTTTGCAAGCCTGAGGTTGTGAAAAGTAACCCAACTGACCGGTCGCTCAGAGCGACCGGTCACTTCGATGGAAGGCTATTGTATTGATCGTTTATACTCTGTCGGTGTCATGCCGGTGTGCTTTTTGAAGGCGCTATTGAAAACCGATTTGGAGTTAAAACCAACCTCATAGAGGATTTCGAGAATGGTTTTCCGGTTGAGATCAGAGCTGGCCAGCAGGCGCTTGGCTTCTTCGATGCGATAGTAATTGACATAATCGAAAAAGTTTTGTTGCAGTAGGTTGTTGATGACCTGCGACAGGTCTCGTGATGGGATTTTCAGGCAACGAGCCAGCCGATTTAGCGATAATGAGGGATCAAGATATGGTTTATTGCCCTGCATAAAATTTTCAAGACGCTGCAGATATTTTTCACTTGCTTCGCGAGTTAATCGGGACTGGGCGTATTTTGGTTTTTCTTTAATGCCGGCGAAAAATTCTGGATATTTCAGCCCTTTATAAACGATAATGGTCGCAAAGCCAAAATTGATCCCCAATGACAGAAACATCAGCAAATTTTGCAGCCTTGCCAGAGGCTGATGCAGCAAGCCGATGACAAAGTTGCTCAGGTCCATTAGCCACATAATTACAAAGCTGAAAATCAACATCAGCAACCAGCTCAAATTGATTCGCTCCAATGATGAGAACAATCCTTTGAGCCGTTGGCGGTATTGATGCAAGGCAGCAAGAGTAAAAACTATGTATACCAAAATTTGACTATGAAGCCCGCCCGAATAAATCAGCCGAACACTTAATGTGGTTGCTGGAATGCCGTCGCTGCTTGGCGTTGCAAGTGATGCCAGCCGAATTTGGTATTGAATGATCAAAAACGTTGCCATCAGAATGAAAGGCAATAGATGGAAGATATGGCGAGTTTTGATCTTAAAATCAGAGTAACATAACGATCTGGTGTACAGATAAAGGAAAGGGCTCAAGAGCAAATAGCTGGCATTTCCGAGGAAAAATACCACCGGCATCTGATGAAATGAAAGGATCTTGGCACCGAAGAGAACAAAATTTAGAATCAGTATCCCATTCGCAACCATAAAGGCCGCCAGCAAGCGATGGCTGGAGCGTTTGCCTTTGGGATAGCCCAAAACCACCAGTGCCAGCAGGAATAATTGAAAAGCAGTGACAAAGCTAATCAGTTCCAATAATGACAGCGAATTCATCGAGCAAAAATACCCTCCAGATTCCAGATTTGCCATTTATTGAACTTGCTGCGTTCCTGAGTAATTTAAGCTGACCAGATGATAAATGCAAGCAGAACTTTGCAGGGTGGCATTTTTATTACGCACGAGCGAAATATGAACAAGCTTGGGCATGATTGATATTGCTTCTTAGCAAAATTATGCTTATATTAGTCACGAATAAATGATGTTGCACCAATGCGCAAAGGGAAAACCATCGGCGCGATGGTTTTGTACGGTGAAAACGATCGATTGGTTTGTTCTAACTTGTTTGAGGAAAGTCAATATGAGTATTCAAGAGCGACTGGCAGAGCGAGCTAAAAATAAAGCCCCTTCCCCAATTCGTGAACTGATGAAGTACATGCAAATCGATGGCATGATCTCGCTGGGCGGCGGCTATCCCAATCCAGAGACATTTGTCTTCGATCGCGTACAAATACACTTCAAGGGCGGACAAACCGTTGAGATCGATGGCGAGGAATTAACTGTTGCCGCCCAATATGGCCCCTCAGATGCCAATGCCAATTTGCGAAAAGCCCTGCAGGGGTGGCATCGATTCAAAGATGGCGTGGATTTGAAGGACGATCAGATCGTCGTACTCAATGGTTGTCAGGAAGGGTTGTTTATCATGGCCTACCTTTTTGCCAATCCAGATGATGCGATTGTGCTGTCCGAGCCCAATTATCCCGGCACGCTGGCGGCTTTTCGTTCGTTCACTAAAAACTTCATCACCGTGCCTCTCGATAAAGATGGGCTGCAGACCGAGGTTTTGAACGAGAAGTTGGAAATGATCGAGATGACCGGCGAAGCATTGCCGAAGTTCATTTATGAAATTCCCAACGGTCACAACCCTGGAGGAGTATCGCTGTCGCTGGAGCGGCGGAAGCAGTTGCTCGAGATCGCGGAGCGATTCGATCTGCTCATCCTGGAAGATGATCCTTATCAATTGTTAAAGTTGGATGATCGGCCGACTCTGCCAACACTGCAATCATTGGACAAAAGTGGCCGTCGGGTAATTCGGTTGGATAGTTTTTCCAAGATCTTTGCGCCGGGATTGCGGATCGGGTATGCCTCGGGCCCAGCCGATGTCATGCGTCAATTTGTGCTGTTCAAGCAGTCGGCCAATTTGCACACCAGTACGTTCATCCAGGTCATTTTATTGAAATATTTGCAAGCCGCCGGCTATGAACAATTCCAGCAATTGATCCATAGGAATTGTGAAACCTATCGGCGGAATCGGGACGCCATGGTGGCGGCAGCACGGCGCCATTTGTTGCCAGAAGTGAAATACAATATTCCCAGTGCTGGCATGTTCATCTGGTTCGAGCTGCCTAAAGAGTGCAATGCGCAGCGCATGATCGATGAACAATGTGAAGAATTGAAAGTGTTGCTGGTGCCCGGCAATGCCTTTTCATCTCAGAATGGTTGCCATAATTTTATGCGCGCCAGTTTCAGTATGGTTACCCCCGATCAAATCGAGGAAGGCATCAAGCGTTTCAATGAAATGATTAAATGCGAATTGCATCGCTGTTGAGTCGAGCGACGATAGTTTATATAGAGGAATCATACATGCGCTATGACACAGAAAATCCCTGGAAACTATTTGCCGAGCAGATGGGCGCCACCTACCGCCTCAGTGATGAGGGGATGTCGGAGGTCATCGGCAACTATCAGAATTTTCCCTTCGTGATGAAAATGATCCTGGTGCAAGCCGCACCCAAGGTCAATTTGTTTCTTACCCACATCGACATCACGCTGAAGAACAACGTTGACCTCAAGTTGAAAATCTATCGCGAAGGCATTATTCAAAAACTTACCAAATTGTTCGGGACCCAGGATATCATTTTTAAAGACCGCGTGTTCGACAAGAAATACATCATCGAAGGTAGTGATGAACCGCTCGTCATTCAAATCGTTTCGCCGTCAATACGTGCTAAAATCATTGAACTGGGCGAAATCTTGATGATCCTGGATGGCAACACGTTGACCTACGAGCAATCTGGCAAGGTCGTTGACTTTAAGAAATTGGCGCTTATTTTTGATATGCTCACTGAATTGGCCACGAAAATTGAATCTCTGGCATAGACATATTGGAGGCCATCAGCCATCCGACATTCATTTTTACTCTGATTACTTCAGCAGTGCCTTTTCTGGATTAACCGGTCTACGGAATTTCAATGAAACTGATGTGCAAAAATCATCCTCAGCAAGCTGCTACCAGCCAATGTCACCAATGCCAGCAACCAATTTGTGCCGCGTGTGAAATACACAAAGCGCAACAGGTCTTCTGTAGCCCGAGCTGCTACCGGCGATATGTTATTCATCAGCTTTCCAATGATCCATTGGGGCGATGGCCAGAGATCAAAGGGGCAGTGGTGCAGTATTGGGATCGGTTTAAAAAAATTCCTCGACTCCCATACTGGCTGGTGTTTTCTCTTTTGACGTTGGCGGTGCTGCTTAGCTTGCTCTTGAGCCTGATCAGCATTTGCGAAGTAAGCCGGTGGCAACCGGCGAAACTTTCGCCTGCTGCCTCGAACTTGGTGCCCGATAGCACCCAAACCGTTGAGCAATTGGCCAGCCGCCTGGACTCGCTGAACATCACCGCACCGGTTGCCAATGCCACTATCGTGTGTAACCAATTCGACATCGAAGGCCGGGCCGAGGATAATCGCGTGATCATCCTTTCGGTGGATGGCAAAATTATCCGAACCACATTGGTGGAGCATGGCACGTTTGCGTTCAAAGGGCTGACCGCAAAGCCGGGACAAAATCGCTTTGTGGTGCGCGCCATTAATGAAGATGGCTCCAGTATTCTGGTGGAAGAAATCCATTTTGAATACGGTCCGCCCGCGCCGTCTTTTTTAGCCAGGGACTTTGCTCGAGGCAATCTGGCTGAAAAGAAAATTGCGCTCACGTTTGATGGCGATTATTTGAATAACATCACTGACGAAATTCTGGATATCCTCAAAAGCGAAGGCATTAGATGCACGCTGTTTTTAACCGGGCGCTTCATGCGGCGCTATCCCCAATCGGTCCAGCGGATGGTCGCCGATGGTCATGAAATTGGAAATCATTCATGGACTCATCCGCATCTCACAACTTTTGAACAAAATCATCAACATCACACACTGCCCGGCATCACGGCTGAAATTTTGCAGCAAGAGCTATTGAAAACCGCAGAGTTATTCCGACAGATCACCGGTAAAAATATGGCACCGTTGTGGCGGGCGCCTTATGGCGAGCATAATGCGGAAATCCGGCAATGGGCGGCCGCGGTTGGCTTTTGGCATGTAGGCTGGACTGTGGGCCGCAATGGCGAAAATGGCATGGACACATTGGATTGGGTGGCGGATAAAAATGCGGCAATCTATCATAGTGCTGAAGAGATTTCCGACAAAATCTTATCGTTTGCGCGCAAAGACGAGTTTGGAGCTAATGGTGCCATCATTCTCATGCACCTCGGCACACAGCGCAACGATGATTACCCACATCATAAATTGCCGTACATCATCCAGCAGTTGAAACTCCAGGGATATCAGTTTGCAACCATTTCAGAAATGATGTGAAATTGCCCGTTCCCGAACCGATCGGGCTCGCAGCCTGGTTTTCTGCCATTGAATCCGGGGAGCGAAACAAAATGATGAGCAGGTTAACACTGCAAGTCGTTATTGAGGCAATTTCAGTGGGTTTCGCGGCAAACACGGCCACCAGGTCAAGTGGAAAGTGAGTTCATCTCACTTCAGGCCGCGCCGTCACTAGCCGTTTGATGTTGATAATAAAGCTGACCGCATGCCGCCTGAATGTCGGTACCTTTGCTCCGGCGTACCGAAACCACCACATTCAGATTCATAAAAGGCTGCATAAATTCATTGATCCGCTCTTCCGTTGGCGCTGAAAAACGCCCATCGGTGGCATTGTAGGGAATCAAATTGATTTTGCAGCGCAGGTTTTTTATCAGTTGGCTCAACCGTCGGGCATCCTCCGGCTGATCGTTCACTCCTGCCAGCAATACATACTCGAAGGTGACTCGCTGTCGCGATTTTGAAGAGTAGTAGCGCGCCGCTTGCATCAATTCCGCCAGAGGATATTTGCGGTTGATGGGCATAATTTCGCTGCGCTTGGCATCATCTGCCGCATTCAGCGAGATTGCAAGCTTGAATCCATGCCCTTCGTCGGCGTATTGCATGATGGCTGGCACAATGCCGCTGGTGGAAATGGTGATCTTTCGTTTGCCAATAGCAATACCCTGATCATGCGAGATCAACTTGCAGGCGGCGATGGTCGCTTCATAATTCAAAAAAGGCTCACCCATGCCCATGATCACCACATTCGTCACGTCAACGCCCAACGTGCGGCGGATCCACAGAAGTTGATCAACTATCTCGCCGGCTGTTAAATTGCGTCGAAAGCCCATCGCGCCAGTGGCACAAAAACGGCATTTCAGCGTGCATCCCACCTGTGTCGAAAGGCAGACGGTACGGCGCTTGCCTTCAATCATGTAAACGCTTTCGAGGTATAGCCCATCAGCCAGTCGAAACAGAAATTTGATCGCCTGTCCATCGGTCGAAACAATTTGCTGTTGGAGGGTCAGATACCCGATGTCCGCCAGGTCGCTTAATTGTTGTCGCAGGGATTTCGAAAAATTGGACATCTCGTCAAAAGCGGTGATGCCCTTTTTGTACACCCAGGTAAAGAGTTGAGTGGCCCGATATTTCGGCTGACCAATGGATAGCATCAGCGATTCCATCTGCTCGAGGGTCATGCCGGTCACGTTTATTTGTTCCATCGCTTGCAATTTACAAAATCTGCCCCAAGCTTGCAAGAAATTTATTTATTAGCAGAAGAAATATTTCTGATTTTTGTTGAAACAAAGTGGACTTGAGGGCATATAAATTTCTGAATTTGTTAGGACATGTTTTCATCTCATTTTGCTTGCCTTGGCCATCGCAAATGATGTTTTCGAAGGTATCTCAGAGAATGGCTAAAGTATCACTGGTGGTGTTTTTGACAGCAAGAGTGGTGATCAGACATTTCCGATCTCTGAATTCAACTCTGAGATGGCGTAGCAGCGAAGGTTCGGCTGCGATGAACTAACAATAAAGTATGGCTTGCTATTGAAACAGTGCACCAAATAATTAGCGTGATGGAGGATGTATGGTGGCGCCTGCGGGGATAAAGAGTGACCTGGATGTGGTTTACGAATTGAACTCGGCACATGAAAAAATTGTGACCGAAATTGGTAAAGTGATTGTCGGGCAAAATAACGTGATCGACGAACTATTGATCGGTTTGTTGGCGCGCGGCCATTGTCTGCTGATCGGGGTGCCCGGCCTGGCGAAAACGTTGCTCATTAGCACCCTGGCCCGAGTGTTGAATCTCAGCTTTAATCGTATCCAATTTACGCCGGATCTGATGCCTTCGGACATCACTGGTACCGAGGTCATCGAAGATGATCTGACTACCGGCCGCAAGACGTTCAAATTTGTGCGCGGGCCGGTTTTTGCCAATATCATTTTAGCTGATGAAATCAACCGTACGCCCCCCAAAACTCAGGCGGCACTTTTGCAAGCCATGCAGGAACATGAAGTTTCCGCCGCTGGCGAAACCTATCAGTTAGAGGAGCCTTTTTTTGTATTGGCCACGCAAAATCCCATCGAACAGGAAGGCACTTATCCCCTGCCAGAAGCCCAGTTGGACCGTTTTATGTTCAATATCTGGGTCGATTATCCATCGCACGAGGAAGAAGCACAAATTGTGAAAGCCACTACCAGCGCGTATCAGCCAAAATTACAGGTTATATTGCAGAAAGAGGAGATCATTAAACTGCAAGATCTGGTGCGCCGGGTGCCAGTATCAGATCATGTGGTGGATTTCGCTGTACGCCTGGTTAGCAAAACGCGGCCCAATCATAACAGTGCCCCGAAATTTATTCGTGACTGGATAAGCTGGGGGGCTGGCCCGCGGGCCTCGCAATATTTGATTCTGGGTGCAAAGACCCGCTCCATACTTGCTGGCCGACCAACGCCAGAGATCGACGATGTTCGAGCGGTGGCCAAACCGGTACTGCGTCACCGACTGGTCACCAATTTCAATGCCGAGGCCGATGGTGTCAACACGGTTCAGATCGTGGAACGATTATTGGAGGAGATGGATCATTAATGGAGCCGGTGAACGGTACCAAATTGGACTATCGAAAGTATTTACAGCCCGAAGTCGTTTCACGTTTGAAGAACATGCAATTGCGGGCGCGCCTGGTAGTCGAAGGCTTTATGGCGGGACTTCATCGAAGCCCATATCATGGCTTCAGTGTTGAGTTCTCCGAATATCGCCAATATCGACCTGGCGATGAAATTCGTCATCTCGATTGGAAGGCCTACGGCAAAACGGAGCGCTTTTATATCAAGCAGTTTGAGGAAGAAACCAATTTGAAATCCTATATTCTGCTGGATGCCTCTGGTTCCATGGCCTATACTTCGCATCGGCTCTCCAAGCTCGAATATGCCTCTAATCTGGTGGCCGCGTTCACTTATTTGATGATCGAGCAGCGAGATGCCGTGGGGCTGATTACTTTTGATAAAAAAATCAGAAAATATCTGCCCCCGCGTTCGATCAAAAGCTACCTTCCGCAGATATTGCGGGAACTGGAACAGCTTCGATGCGGCGAGGTCACCGATATTGCCGCAACACTGCATGAGATGGCCGAACGGATCCGGCGCCGGGGGCTGATCATTATTTTATCTGATCTATACGATGAGCCTGACAAGGTCATTTCTGGACTCAAACACTTTCGACACTATCAACATGAAGTGATCGTCTTCCATCTTCTGGATCCGATGGAGATCCAATTTGATTTCCGCCGCAACACGATGTTCAAAGACCTGGAAACCGGGGACAGGATCACGACCCAACCCTGGCATATTCAGTCAGATTATCGACAAAAAATCGCACAGTTCATCGACAATTATAAACGCCAATGTCGCTTAAACAGGATTGACTATGTGCTGCTGGATACCTCGTGGAGTTTTGATCGCGCCTTGATGGAATACTTGCTAAAACGAAAGCGAATCGGTGGCTAAGCCGCCGTTTCCTTGACTGCTCAGCGATAAATTTGCCACGAAGAGTATCTGCGCTGCCACCGAAGATGAAGAAGGGCTAATTTTAATTGACACTCCCTTATTTGGTGGCCTCTGGAAGCCAAATTTGATCCATCAGAAACCAAACGCGAGCCAAGCAGATGAAGATTTTTTTCTTTTGGGTGATCCTTATTGCCGTGTTGCTGGGGGTCTATATCTGGCGGCTATTACGACGCTTCCGTTTTCAAACCAAATTGACCCTGATTTTTTTGTTGCTCGTTCTGGTGCCCGCCGTGCCATTGACATTCGTGGTAAGTCTGCTGTTGACCCGGGGCGTGGAAATGTTCTTGTTGCCTGGGGTGGAAAATTCCCTCTCGCAGTCATTGGAAGTGATCAAATTTCAATTGGAACAGCGGGGTGAACTGTTTTTGAAATCTTATCCCAATTCCAGCCAACTCAATCAGCCAATACTGGCAGCTAATGAGATCGCCTACTTCGCCAAGCTGGCATCCGTTGGCAACACCGATACTCCCATGCAATGGCTGGGCCATGATGCCATGCTGTTTCAAAAGAGCCCGATTCATTCTGATGAAACCCGGCTTGCCATTTGGCGCGGTGAGATCAAAAGCAATATTTTCCAGGTCGGCGACCAAACACTATGCGAGGTGTACCATCGACTGCCGGATAGCACACTCCAGCTTGTCGCTTTCCCACTCGATCCGCAAATTATGGCCGCGAAAAATCAAATCTCGGAATCGCTGCGGCTCCATACTTTTTTCTCGTTAATGAAAAAATCAGTGGTGGAGGGCCAACTGATCTGGGGAGTGGCCGCGCTGTTCGTCATTCTCCTGGCAGCAAGTGCTGTTTATATCGCCAATCGTTTATCACGAGGCATCAGTGAGCCGATCAAAGTCCTGGTCTCTGGCATGCAGCAGGTGGCTGCGGGCGAGCTTGCCACCCAGGTCCAGGTCAAAGCCAAAGATGAAATTCGGTTTTTAATTGATTCGTTCAATAAAATGACACGTGAATTGAAAACGAGTCAGGAAAAATTGGTGCAGGCGGAGCGGCTGGCCGCGTGGCAGGATGTTGCCAGAAAGGTCTCCCATGAAATCAAAAATGCACTGACTCCGATCCAGCTCTCCCTGCGGCGATTCTGGAACCTGCTGCCGCCGGCATATCAATCCGCAGAGGTCAATCCCCTCGCGGTCATTCAGGATGAAGTGGAGTCATTGCGGCGGCTGGCCGAAGAATTTACCACCTTCGCACGGCTGCCGCAATTGCAATTGCAGCCAGCAGATGTCAATGATATCATTCGCGCGTTGGTGACCCTGATTGACGCTGAACCACATGGAGTGAAACTGAAACTGAATCTGGCGGACAATCTACCCCTGATCCCAGTGGATCGCGATCAATTTCGACGAGCGCTGCATAATATTATCAAAAATGGCATTGAGGCCAGCGATCGCGGCAGCACAATACTCATCACTTCGGAACGAGTAGAGCAAAACTTCCGCAAGATCCGCATTGAAATTCAGGATCATGGCTGCGGCATGGACGGGGAATTGCTGTCAAAAATTTTTGAACCCTATTTTACAACCAAAACCCGTGGCATGGGGCTGGGATTGTCAATTGTCAAACGCATCGTCGAAGATCATCAGGGCGAAATCCAGATCGACAGCAAGCCAGGTCAGGGAACTCGCGTGGTCATTTATTTATAGTGTGCCAGGCGATTGGCTTTGTTCATCATTGAAACAACATGGAGGGTGCTAACCGTTTTCACGCAAGCGACTAATCCATGGATCAATGCCTTGCTCCAGATTTAATTACAAAAGCGAAATTCGAAGATATCCACTGTAATAGTTGGTATTGAGCAATGGCGAGGAGAGCGTTGTTTGGGCGAATTTCGGTGAGGTCGGCAAATAAAAACACCAGTTCGACTGGTGCTCCTGGGCGGTTTAAGAAAAATGAACGCCTCATGCTATTCCGAATCTATCTTCAGCAGGCAAAATTATCTCGCATAAAATTTGCAAAACAGCGATAGCAAGAATAGCATCCAGATTATCGAAACATTGCTTTGATGCTGCCCCAGGTATAGCGAGCGCCAGAAATGGACGGAGTTACCGCTACAATTTCTGAGTAAGCCGATTCAGTCTCATCGAGATTTAGAACACGGATACGATAATAAAACGTCCGATCGGTTTGAGCTTTGAATACGGTTTTGTCGACATATTCATAATTGCGACGGCCAGCGGAACTGCCCATGCCTTCAACAAAACCAATTTTTTTGAAATCCGTTTTGTTCAGGCTGCGCTCGATTTGAAATCCTTTGCAGTTGGTTTCGCTAAGCGTCGACCAGTACAGCGTGACCTTGCCAGCACCGGGTTCCCCGCGGAAATCGACGATCACCGCGCCGGCGTACAAGGCCATAGCCGCTAACCATAGGACAACGCTTATAGCTAAGACATGTATAGAGCTTTGTTTCATAAACCTGGCTAACATTTTTTGCTGGGAAATAATTTCTGCTCCCTCGCTGGAAGCTATATTTTGAACGAAAAATAATCGTTTCCAAGCTGGGATTTGTGATTCCTGTTGAATTTCAGTATCTATAAAATAGTCTTTTATTTGAAAAAGTCAAGCTATTTTTTTGAAAGCATAAATTTTTTTCATTCGGTCGCTGTCCGGGGCAAGCCATGCGCTGCTAACCCGCATTACCGATGCTATGAGTGTTCAGTGAGAATCGAGGCAATTTGCTTGCGTCATCACGAATCACCCAGCCAGCGCAGAGAACTTGCGGCTCCAAAAAATAAAATGATGTTGACAAAAAATGTAAAAAGTGCTATATTAAACACGCGGTGAAAAGGGCATAAGTGAGTCAAGAGGGGGAACTATCATGAATTCAATCAAACGGACTCCGATGAAAGCAGATCATACCCTTGAACAGTACCTTCAGGAAATTGGCGAGGTCCCCCTGTTGGATCAACAGGAGGAGATTGAGTTGGCCCGACGCATACGCGAAGGCGATGAACCCGCGCTGGAAATATTGACCAAAGCCAATTTGCGGTTCGTGGTTAGCGTGGCCAAGCAATACCAGAATCAGGGGCTATCGCTCGGCGATTTAATTAACGAGGGCAACTTGGGCTTGATCAAAGCCGCCAATCGCTTCGATGAAACGCGCGGCTTCAAGTTCATCTCCTATGCCGTTTGGTGGATCAAACAATCGATTCTCCAGGCGCTGGCCGAACAATCCCGCATTGTTCGCCTGCCGCTGAACAAAGTGGGCACCATGAATAAAATTGGCAAGGCCTTTAGCGCTCTGGAGCAGGAATTTGAACGCGAGCCATCGCCGGAAGAAATCGCCGATCAATTGGACATCAGTGATTTTGAAGTTTCTGAAACCATCCAAAAATCGGGCCGGCATCTTTCGCTGGATGCGCCATTCAGCGAAGAAGAGGAAAATCGACTGCTCGATATTATCGAGAATCAGGAGCAGCCAGCGCCGGACAACACCCTGATTACCGAATCGCTGCGCATCGAATTGGAACGGGCATTATCCACCTTAACCCCGCGTGAAGCCGAGGTCGTAAAGCTATATTTTGGAATCGATATGGAAGTGCCAATGACGCTGGAAGAAATCGGCGAGCGATTCAATTTGACACGCGAACGAGTGCGCCAGATCAAAGAAAAGGCGTTACGTCGGCTGCGCCATGCGTCGCGAAGTAAACCCCTGCGCAGTTACCTTGGCTAACAAAGATTATTTTTTAGCAAGTCTTTTTGATTTTCATCCCCGGAGTCTAGCTGCAAGCGGATACGTGGACCATAACGTAGCTGACTCAGCAACGCCAATCTTGGCAAATTTGGCGGGAGCATCTGGCACTGGCAGCGATCGGCACAAGCCAATTGGTGTGGGTGCTGGGCTCAGTTATCTCTCGTCTCCAGCGTACCCTGTACCCAGATCCGATATTCGCCAGTCTGGCGGTTCAAACTCTCGACCACTGCTCGACAGCGATTGGAATTTTCCAGTACCGCGCCGATTTGCTTCTGCAACGTAGTTGGCGAAATATTCGCCGACCGGATGATTTCTAAGTCATGGATATTAAATTTGGTCATGGATTACCTCTCGTATAGTTGAAAATAGACACCAGAATTCAGACAAAAATTGGTCAACAAATTGCTTCGCAATTGATATGTCGTGCTTGAACGAAAACCATTGAATTGGAAGTAAAAGTGTCATTCCGATCCGCCAGCAGGCGGAGAGGAATCTGGTGACATTGGGATTGTTGGACTTACAGATTTCTTCTCGCCAACTGGCGGGTCGAAATGACAAAAAGGTGAGTTTTCGTTCAGGTACTATGTAACTCATTAGAACCGCGGGTTGGCCATCTGTTACGCCACCGGAATTTACGAACACTTGGCGGGGGATTGTTTGAGTCTGCCCTGCAGCACAATTTGATAAGTGCCAGATGCCGATTCGATGTGGTTGATATTTGCCGTCCAATCTTCAGACGCAGCCAGGATGCGCTTGATTTTCTCCTGCACCAATTTGGAACCAGCAGGCACATATTCGATCGTATCGAATTCGCGGGTACTAAATTTTGTCATAGCAATCTCCATTTCATGTATTTATTGCCATCAAGGATCGTTTTAGAAGTTGACCAGGTCACGGGTTCGATAAAAAAGAACTGCTGCACCAATATAATATTTTTTCAGTCAAAAAGTCAATTGATGTTAAGCAAACTTAATTTACATCTTATTAACATTAGTCAAAGGTATTGCGAACACCATGGATGCCATGCACGCCATTCTCACACGACGTAGTATCCGACATTATACCTCAGAGCCGATTGCCGAGGCTGTCATCCAGGACATTTTGAGGGCTGGTATGAGCGCGCCGTCAGCCGGGAATGAACAGCCATGGCAATTTGTGGTCATTCGAGAGCGACATCTGCTGGATCAAATTCCTGCCTTTCATCCTTATGCTTCCATGCTCAAAGAGGCAACCGTGGCCATTCTTGTTTGCGGGGATGAAACGCTGGAAAAGCACCGAGGATTTTGGGTACAGGATTGCTCCGCCGCTACTGAAAATATGCTAATTGCCATTCGGGCTAACGAGTTGGGTTCTGTATGGCTGGGAATCTATCCCCGCACAGAACGGATGGCGGGTTTACGGCGATTGTTAGGCATCCCTGAACATATCATCCCTTTCGCATTGCTGCCGATCGGCTATCCAGCAGAAACAAAACCCCCTGCCAATCGATTTGATCCATCTAGAGTTCATCAAAACCAATGGTCAGCGAAAACTCGCGTAAGTTGAACTACACAAACCGATTGCGATAAGCTATCACATAGGAGAATGGACATGAACCATCAATCCCGGATTGAGAAAGACTATCTCATCGCTAAAGAACAATATGCCGTGTTTGATATCGACACTGAGCAGGCGCTCTCGCAACTCAGCCAGATGGCTATTTCACTCCATTGCTGGCAGGCGGACGATGTGGGCGGCTTCGAATCCCCGGATGCCTCGCTGGCGGGCAGCGGGTTGCAGGTGACCGGCAATTATCCCGGCAAGGCTCGTAATATCGAGGAATTGCGGATGGACCTGGCGCAGTCACTGCGGTTGATTCCGGGACGTCATCGCCTGAATCTTCATGCGATCTATGGGGAATTTGGCGGCCAGCGCGTGGATCGGGACGCCATCTCGCCCGAACATTTTCGCGGTTGGGTCGATTGGGCTAAACAACAGCGGATAAAATTGGATTTCAACGCTACCTGTTTTTCGCATCCCAATGCCAGCCAGGGCTTTACCCTGAGCCATCGTGACCGATCCATACGCTCATTCTGGATCGAGCATGTAAAACGATGCCGCGACATCAGTGCCTTCATGGGGCGAGAATTAAACAGCCCCTGCATTCATAATCTCTGGATTCCCGACGGGACCAAAGACGCTCCGGTTGACCGGTGGACCCCACGAACACTCCTAAAGGAATCGTTAGATGAGATTTTCGCGAGAGAGTATCGTCCCACTGAAATGAAAGATGCCATTGAAAGCAAGCTCTTTGGAATCGGCAGCGAGAGTTATGTCGTTGGTTCGCATGAGTTCTATTTGAGCTACGCCATTGCTCGTCGCAAGATGGTATGTTTGGATATGGGACATTTTCATCCGACTGAGTCCATTGCCGATAAGATTTCAGCTATCCTGCAATTTTCTGATGAACTGTTATTACATGTCAGTCGTGGCATTCGCTGGGACAGCGATCATGTGGTTATCCTTAACGATGATCTGAAAAGCGTGGCCGAGGAAATTGTTCGGGCTAGCGCACTGCAACGTGTCCATATTGCGCTGGATTACTTCGATGCAAGCATGAATCGGGTGGCCGCGTATGTGATTGGCACGCGCGCAACGTTGAAAGCATTGCTAATGGCCTTGCTGGAACCCAGGGCCAAATTGCAGGAGTGTGAAATTTCGGGAGATCATTGGGCGCGGCTGGCCTTGCTGGAAGAGATCAAAACCCTCCCGTTCGGCGCTGTCTGGGATTACTACTGCCTCAAACATGATGTACCAATAGGAACCGATTGGATGAATGAGGTGAAACGATATGAGCAGCAAGTGTTGCTGAAGCGGCGATAAATTCTGCTGATACTCCGTTAGGCCAGGCGCCATAATAACCATGATGCTGACATCATATTATGCCATAACGAAGGGTTACTATTGAAATCAACAATTTTGCTTGATTAGAATTCGGAGGCAGGTGCTGATAAACTATTTTGATGCGGCAATCTGTTCTCGATTCGCACAGAAGACATGCATCTGCCTTACGACCTTCCAAATTTCCAAAATCGCAACCTGATAGGGTCAGTGTGATTCCGCGCATTGTGTCACCAAAATCTTATTTTTAAGAATGCCAAAAATTCTTGAAACTTTGCCAGTGATTGGAGCGTAACAGTTGGCAAATTTCGAACATTTGATTAGGGGGGATTTTTTTTGATAGTATTTTATACTTACCGTTAGGTATATTGATAGACCCAAAAATGAATATCACAAAAATTGATACTGACAACACAACGAGAGCAACAATCTTCAAAGCGGCTGCCAGATTGTTTGCTGAGAAAGGTTACAATGGCGTTTCCATGCGCGAAATCTCAGAGCTATCCGGCGTCACCAAGCCTACGATTTACTATTATTTCGGCAATAAGGAAGGAATTTACAAGGCGCTGATCAGCGAAGCTCTGAATTATCATACTGAAGATTTGAAACAAATTGCCTCGCTGAATATTCCAGTGAAACAAAAGCTGGTGGAATTATTGAAGCGTCGCTTTCAGGTGAGCCTTCAGCATCCCGAACTGACGAGATTTGTCCTGGAAGTCTTTACTCACTTCGAACGATTGCCCTTTTTGGAAGATTTCAAGGCTGAAGTAGGAGCTCATGGCAAAATTTTCGAGGTCATGATTCGTGAGGGTATCAATTCGGGCGAATTTGGGGCCAGTGCCAAACCTGAATTGGCGGTTCACGTAATTGGCGCAGTTCTGATGCATTTCTTGATGCAACAACTAAACAGCCGCCAACAAATCCTGTCCGATCAATTAGCGGAAGATTTGATTGAATTGCTGTTTAAAGGATTGAATGAGTAGCCGAGTCACAGAGCTCAGAGGCTGGGGCCTGGGGCTGTTGAAAGTTTGTGTTGGTGGTTGTAAAAAACCGATTGGGGAAGATTGAAAAGGAGCCAATTTTAGATATGAATAGTCGGAGGTTATGATGAAAATGAAACTGCGATCTGCAACAATAGTAATTTTATTAATGGCGCTGCCAATCTGGGGGCAAGCGCAGACTGATTTTTCACAAGAAAAAGTCGTGCTCGATTTGGAGCGGAGCGTCGATCTGGCGCTAAAAAATAATCCCAACATTCGGATGGCAGAGAAGGAGTTGTCGAAGGCACAGGCCGGTATTTGGTCGGCAGTATCCAATATCTTGCCGCAACTGGACGGTTCGCTTAGCTTTCAGAAGGCGTGGGCAATTCAGGAAACGGTAATCCCCAACTTCATCAAGATGATGCTGCCGCCGGGAACACCAGGCTTGGAGCTATACCCTGATTATGTCAGAATCGCTTTCGGAATCGAAAACACCTTTCGCTATGGCGCAACAGTAACGCAGCCACTATTTTTAGGTGGCGCA
The DNA here is from genome assembly GCA_034505795.1 of Candidatus Zhuqueibacterota bacterium. Taxonomy (GTDB): domain Bacteria; phylum Zhuqueibacterota; class Zhuqueibacteria; order Thermofontimicrobiales; family Thermofontimicrobiaceae; genus Thermofontimicrobium_A. Next base: position 2,239 of record JAPDQM010000039.1, on the reverse strand, counting down.
GGCATGGCGGGAATTCAATTGGCTGTGGCTGCAAAAGATGCTGCCGAACAGAACCTGGAAGAACAACGACAGCAATTAATATATCAAACCGCGGATGCTTTCTATCTCTGTCTGTTAACCCAGGAACTGGTCAATGTTCAGCAGGAGGCCATGGCCCAGGCACAGGCCAATCTCGATAACGTGCTCAAGAAATACAATGTTGGCATGGCCTCGGGCTTTGACAAAATGCGGGCCGAAGTGGAAGTGGCGAATTTACAGCCGGAGCTCATTGCCGCCAGGAATAATCACCAAATTGCTTTGACACAATTAAAAGCGATCCTGGGATTAAAACGCGATGCCGTCATCGAAGTCCAGGGACAATTTGAGTATCAGCAGGATGACTTTGCCGATCTGCCGCTGGATGAGATTCAACGTTTGGCGCTGAAGGATCGCCCCATGGTGCAGGCGTTATCGGAACAAAAATACATGATGCGCAAGGGAGTTACTTTGGCCCGGAGCAATTTTTTACCGAAGCTTTTCTTCCAGACCGATTATTCCTATATGGCCATGAGGAACGATTATAAATTTCGACAGGGTGATTTTAGCAAGGGCTTTACTTCGGCTGTGAGCTTGCAGATACCGTTGTTCCATGGATTCCGGTCCGCGGCCCAGTATCAGCAAGCCCGATTGGATTATCGAAAAATGCTGGATACCGAAAAACAGGTCAATGACGGGATTGCTGCGGAGACCGAGGTAGCCTATAACAAATTTCAAGAGGCCCGGCAAAAGTATCAATCGGCACAACAAACGGTGGCCCTGGCAAAAGAAGCGCTGCGCCTGGCCAATTTGATGTACGAGGAAGGGGTGAATACCCAATTGGACGTGTTGAACTCGCAGTTGGCATTGACTCGCGCCAAATTGAATTATGCCAATTCGGTGTATGAATATCAGAAGGCGCGTTATCAATTGCGCAAAGCAGCGGGCAAATTGACCCATGTGCTTTAGCTAAAAAATAATTTTGAGATCATATAGACGAAAAAGTAAATAAGGAGCTTAACATGAAACAGATGTTATATTCATTGGCTATCATAACAGCAATTGTTGCGATAATCGTTAGCGGCTGCAATCGAAGTGCTTCCAAGGCCAAAGAAGCAGAAGTGAAGATACCAGTTGAAGTAATGACAGTAAAGCTGGGAGAGGTTGTACAATCATTAAGCTATAGTGGCGATATTCGGGCAGAGCAGGAAGTTAAGGTTTTTTCCAAAATTCCCGACCGCATCGAGCGTTTTTACGTGGACGCGGGTGATGAGGTGAAGCGAGGCGCCCCGATTGCCAAAGTAGTCGCCACAACTATTGAGCAAGGCGTGCGTCAAGCAGAAGCAGGTCTGGCTGCGGCACGCGCACAGGAAGCTAATTTGCGCGTTGAATTTGAGCGGGCTCAGCGATTGACCAACGAAAATGCCATGAGTCCGCAACAATTTGATGCCATCAAGACGCAATACGAAGCGGTGAAAGCGCAGGTGGAGCAGGCGGAAGCTGCGGTAAAAAGCGCACATACCCAATTGGCCGAAGCGACCATCACTGCGCCGATCAGCGGGGTGATTGGGGTCCGTTATTTCGAAGCGGGCGATATGGCCAGTCCCGCCATGCCTTTGGTAACCGTGGTACAAATGGATCGGGTGAAGATCACTTTCAATGCTGCAGAAGAAGACCTGGGCAAACTGGCGCTGGGACAAGCGGCCAGGGTGACGGTGAAGAGCTATGCTGATCGCAGCTTTGAGGGCAAGGTGATCAAAATCAGCCCGGTGCTCGATCCGCTGACGCGGATGGCCGAGGTCGAAGTGCTCATCGATAATCCCCAGCGGTTGTTGAAACCGGGCATGTATGCCCAGGTGGACGTTATCACGGGTATTTTGAAGGATGTGCTGGTGGTGCCTCGGTTTGCGGTCATTGAAAATACGACGCTGGAACGAATCGAGGGACAGGACCAGGTGGTGAAGAATTACTATGTTTTCGTGGTGGATAGCAATAAAGCCCATCAAAAGAAATTGGATGTCCGGTATGCAAATCACAAGTCGCTGGCAGTCAATTCGGGCATCGCGGTTGGGAATAAGTTGGTGATTGCAGGTCAGAATAACCTGCGTGATGGCGTAGCTGTGGCAATCGCCAAAGGTGAGGAGGAATAGCTATGAAAATAACTCAAGTTTCTATTAAGCGAGGCGTGACGGTTTTTATGATTTATCTGATTGCCGTTGGCTTC
>JAPDQM010000038.1:0-31145 GCA_034505795.1 Candidatus Zhuqueibacterota bacterium | reverse complement strand
CATTTATTCTGCAGCCATCCATGACTCCATAACTCCAGCATTCCATTATTCCAGGAAGCTCGCACTTTTTCGATTGAAGCCAATTAAACTAAAAGTTATCCTCCATCGGCGGCGGGGGTAGCGGCTGTACCTCATCCATCGCTGGTGGTCGGTCCGGCGGCCGATCAAAGGGCCTTGGCGCTGGTGGCATTTCGCCTGGTCTGGGCATCCGTTCTCGCCGCTGTTTCATTCGCTCCATTTCGTTTTTCAATCGTGACTTCTGCTCGTCGGTCAAAATCTGATCCAATTCGGCGCGCATGGAATCCATCACCGCATTCATTTCCCGAAACGATTTTTCCCGATGCTCATGGAGCTTCTTGGAATATTTTTCCAGAACATCTTTGACAGGCTGATATTGGGATTCATCAGGTCGGATCAAATTTTCAAACATTCGGGTAATGCCCCGAGGTTGCCTGGCTTCCGTGAATCTTTTCTGGAAACGAAATCGCATGATGGTGCGATCCAGAAAGACTCCCAGTAAAATACCAAGCAATAAAGTAAAAATGAGAATGAGAGCTGTTTTCATTTTCATATTCATAAGTATTACTCCATGACCAGGGCTAGAGTCGGATCCAACGCCTGCTCCAGCTTGATTTCGGGCTCGGCAAAAGCGCTTGCCAGAGTTTTATCGTCGCTTTGGAACAAATTGTAGGTCAGCAGCACAAGGAACAAAAATGCTGCGGCAATCGCGACGGGCCGAAACACAGCAACAAGCGTATCAAAAAAGCGCTCGGCCGGACGGTCTTGCTCTCGAATTCGGCGCAGCACCTTTTCGGCAAAAAAGGGCCGAAATGACTGCTGCCCACTTTCGCTGATCATCCCACGCAGTTGCGCAATGCGATGCTTCTCTGCTCGAAGCTCAGTCGACGCAGCTAATGCTTGTTCTAAGCGCTGTTGCTCGGCTGGAGCAAGCTCTTCGTCAAATGAGCGATAGAGCAGTTCGATTATTTTTTTATTCATTTCAAATCTCCCAGATATGGCAACAGAATTTCTTTTAGCTTTTGCTGGCCTCGAGCCAAACGGGAAAGCACCGTGCCGAGCGGCAGCTTTAAAATTTCCGCGGTTTCGGCTGTCGAATAGCCATCCATCAATCTCAGCACCACAACGGAACGAAATTTCGGCTCCAATTTTTGAATCGCCCGCTGTACCAGTTCTTTGTTGTCATTTAGATCGCTCCCTGCTTTTTCATCGGCGATTTCGAAATCTTCATCGGATAGCTTCCGAAAGAAAATCAGCGATTTTCGCTTGCGCCGCTTCAATTCGTTCAAGGATAAGTTGATTGCGATGCGGGTAAGATAGGTCCCGACACTGGCATCCCCTCTAAAATTTGTTAGGTTATTATAAAATCGAATAAACGTCTCCTGCCCCACATCTTCGGCTTCGGGACAATTGCCCAGCATGCCCTTAACGGTAGTAGCCACCCGAGCCTGGTAACGTTGAATCAGCGTTTTAAAAGCGTTCTCATCGCCTTCGCTAGCTGCCTGTATCAATTCTTCGTCAGTCAAGAGACCATTCCTCGTACATTCATTTGACAGGTGAGGAAATCAATTTATTCCCAAATCTAATTATTTAGTTCAAAAAAAATTAATCCAAAGGGTAGGGACAAGACCACCAGCCAGGTCCAGGTATTGATCCGCTGCTCGTGCACTGGCAATCCTATTTTGCCTCAGCAACAATGGAGAGCAAGCACTGCTTTTATGAGAATAACAACGCCGCGGCGCCCAATAATCCAGCATCATCTCCCAGCGCCGCTGGAACGCACTTGACATGCTTTCGAGGTGCGTCGTTGATATTTTCAAACAAATGCTGCAATAATCTTTTTTCAAAAAAAGGCCAGGCGTGACTTACCGAGCCGCCAACCACGATTGTGTCGGGATCCAGCAGATTGACGATTATTGACAGCATGCATCCCAGATGCTTACCGTATTCAGCAAAGGCGTCTATTGCGTGACGATTTCCCTGCTGGGCGAGATCATGAATTTCTTTGGCGGTACGAGCTTCTGAAGTTAATCGTTGGAATATCCTGACGACCTCTCGCGCCGAACCATATTCTTCAAAGGTGCGATCCAGATATGGCGAACACCAAACCTCTGCTGCGGTCCCAGTAGCGCCACTAAAAATTTTTCGATTCAATACAATGCCACAACCAAACCCGGTGCCCAACGTTACGCCGCAAACATAGTTGGCATTCTGCGCTGCGCCAAAAAAAGCCTCCCCAAGGACAAAGCAGTTGCCGTCATTATTTAATTCCACCGGCAATTTGAAGTGATCTTCCAGTACCTGCTTGAGTGGAAAATTATGCAGTGTTGGTAAATTGGGCGGACTTAAAATAATCCCATTTTTCAAATCCAATGGCCCAGGCGAACCAATCCCTATGCCAAGCAACTGGTCTGACATGCAAGCGGGACTGTTTATAATGGCTTCAATCCCCCCTATCATGGTTGCCATAATCTCATCGGCTTTGCGCCCGGCCCCAGTGGGCAAGGTGATGGTTTCGCCAAGAATGCTCCCCCCCACTGTCACTAAGCCAAATTTGATCTTGGTGCCCCCAAAATCGACACCAATACTGAGTTTTTCTTTCATACTCCTGCTATCCTTTGCTATTTAATCATTTCGATCAACTGATCCAATCCCCGCTCAATGGTTCGATCATCCATGCAATATGAAATTCGAAAATAGCCAGCTCGACCAAAGCCTACGCCGGGAACTACCAGCGTTCGTCGCTCTTTGGCTCGCTGAATAAATGCCAGGTCATCCCCATCAGGTACTTTCGGAAACATATAAAATGTCCCCTCTGGCTTGAAAACGTCAAAGCCCGCATTGGTCAAACGTTGATAAATGTAATTGCGTTTGCTTTCGTAATAACCAACTTTGATCGTTGCATAGAGCAATTCGCCAACAGCAAGCTGCATCACTGCGCTGGCGTTGATGAAGCCCAAAATACGGGTACTGAATACCAGCCCATCGATGACCTTATTGACATCGTGCATGGATGGATGAACCGCGATATACCCGATACGATCACCAGGCACCGCCAATGATTTTGACCAGGAATAAGCCATAAAACTATTTTCATATAACGAAACGATAGAAGTAACCTTGATCCCGTCATACACAATTTCTCGATAGGGTTCATCGGAAATCACATAAATCTCTTTCTGGTATTTTTTCTCCCGATCTTTGAGCAGCATGGCCAGGTCTACAAGCGAATTTTTGTCATATACCCTTCCAGTGGGATTATTGGGTGAGTTAATGATAAGCGCTTTGGTACGCGGGCTAATCTTACGCTCCAGCTCATTGATATCTAATCGAAATTGGTCATCCGTTTCTGCCACCACCACCTTCCCCTGCTGATTATGAATATAAAAAATGTATTCGGAAAAATAGGGTGCTAAAATGATTACCTCATCATTAGGATCGATAATGGTCTTTAGAATCACATTGATAGCGCCACCAGCTCCGCAACTCATGACGATATGCTTCATGGTCGCATCCATATAATGCTTTTGCCGCAAATAGAGGGCAACCTTTTCACGCACGTCTTCGAAGCCGGCATTGGACATATAGCGGTGTCGCCCTGATGAGGTATTGGTGGCAATCTTCTGAAAGACTTTAAAAAATTCCATTGGGGGCTCCAGGATTGGGTTGCCAATACTCAAATCGAATACATTATCGGCACCCAAGACCTGCTTCATTTCTTTGCCGGCCTCGAACAGCCGTCTGATCCAGGAGCTTTGCGTCATCGCTTGATTGATATATTTTGAAATCATGCACAATCCCTTTTAAGAATGGTTGAAATTAGGCGTTTCGTGTGCCATCCAAAATTATTTTCGACAATTTGCAATCGTCGTTAATATAGTCAATTGCCTAAAAATAAACCAAAATTTTTTCCAGACGTCTGCTACCGCTTTCTGATCTGCTTTTTGCGAAAAACTGCGCCTTCCGTCGATGTTTAACTGTTCCCAACACACTCCTGCAATAAAAACTGACTCGCACACTGATCCAGGGGCAACGAAGGTTCTGCGCGGCGATGATCAGGCGCAATCGATTTCCGCTACCGCAGCTACCAGTTCAGCGACAATACGGTCGGGCGTGATCGTCCGGCACGCAACGCCGCGGCGAAACAACACCGCCTTTCCTCGGCCACAGGCGACTCCAATATCGGCTTCTCGGGCTTCGCCGGGACCATTCACTGCACAGCCCATGATCGCCACCGTAATTGGCTTCCGAACCGAGACCATTTGAGCTTCAAAATTTTGAATAATAGGCAGCAAATTTATCTGCTGTCTGCCACAGCCGGGACATGAAACCAAATTTAGTCCGGCCGAATTTAAACCCAATGTGCGCAAAATATCCAGCGCAGCACGAACCTCCAGCACCGGATCGGCCGAAAGCGATACTCGAATCGTGTCGCCTATCCCCTGCCGCAATAATGTCCCCAGGGCAATGGCTGACTTGATCAGTCCGATCCCATAAGTGCCGGCGGCCGTGACGCCGAGATGTAATGGATAATCGGTTTTAGCTGCCAGCATTTCATAAGCGGCGATGGTCATTTCGACATCGGAGGACTTCACCGATAGCACCAATAAATCGAATCCGACCTCCTCACACATCTTAATCTGGCGTAAGGCGCTTTCGACCAGTGCTGCCGCGCAGGGCTGGCCATATTTGACCAGCAAATCGTGTTCAATTGAACCAGAATTCACGCCAATACGAACCGGGATGTTCTTGTCCCGGGCCAGGCGGAGCACTTCCCAGATTTGAGTCGGATCGGAAATTGTGCCCGGATTTAAGCGCAATTTATCGACACCGGCCGCTATCGCCAGCAACGCCAGCCGCAGATCGAAATGAATATCCGCTACCAGGGGAATATGGATTTGTTGTTTGATTTGGGATAGAGCTTTAGCCGAGGGGCGATCGGGCACCGCAACACGAACCAGATCACAACCCGCTTCTTCTAATTGCAAAATTTGGGTAATCGTTGCGGCCACGTCACTGGTTTGGGTTTTTGTCATCGACTGCACGGAAATTGGAGCATCGCCGCCGATCGCTAATTTGCCCACGGCTATTTTGCGTGACTGTCGACGCTTGAGGTTGGTTTTAAAATCAGGATCTTCTTGTCTCATTTATCACTGCATCATTTATAGCCATCGCTGGCAATATAATAAATTGGGTGCTAAAAAGCAAACAATATTCTTTATTACACCCGCCCCCTTGATGAGCTCGCTATGATGCCTTGGGGTATTAACAAAACAATTACAACTCAAGATTTAGCAGCAGCCAATTTCTGTCGAATGCGCTGTAATCGTCGGGAAAATTCCGATCGCCATTGCGCCAATGGCAAGCCATGAGAGAATTGTTCCAGCAGTTCCAATCGCTCCAGCGCTGAAGCGGCAATTTTCTCGGCCATTTTTAGATCGCGCACTCGGTGCTCATAGTACTTGGCCAGCTCTTCAAAGGCTTCAAACCGCACGTTCGACGAACGAATCAATTGGTCCCAGATTTCGACGGCTTCAGCCCATTGACCTAATCGTTTGTAACAATAGCTGAGTTGCAAGGAATACTCATTTTTCCGATCGTTGCTCCGTTCATCCTGGAGCAACGTCTGATAAATTGAGATATTCCGTTGCCATTGCCTGGTATTTTCATAAAAGCGTGCTAAGGTGCTCAAATCAAGACTGTCGTCTAGTTCTTGCAACGGCTGAGCATGAATTCGGTGCAGCAGGATCGTAAGCGAAACCATGGATAGAACATCCACCTCATTATGATAAAAAATCGGCTTTACTGCCAGAGGATCCTTAGTGCGCAAGTATTCAAAATAAAGGTGGGGAATAAGATAAGAGGGAATATCACCATGGCGTTGAACCTGCAGGACCTTTTGTTCCAAATTCGAGAGACTGCAATCTTGCAGTCGCCCTTTCCAGATGCGGCGAGCGGCGTGCAACAAATCGAGGTGCGGCGGATCAACCAATTCGTTTTTTAGCCGATGATATATAAAACGACTCTGTAACAATGGCCAGTCAAAGGCTTTGCCATTGAAAGAAATAAAGCTTCGAAAGCGACCAAGTTCTTCATGAACTAAATAGAGCAATGCCAGTTCCTCATCCAGCTCGCGCAAAAAAAACTGCTTGAGCACAAAATCATCATCGGCAAAATAACCCATCCCCAGCAAAAAAATAAGTGTTCCGCTGCCACCGCTCAATCCAGTCGTCTCTGTATCCAGAAAAATCGATTCTTTAAAATTCAATTGCAGCAGATTCTGGTCTTTGCCAGCTAACTGAAGAACATACGGCGAAATCTCATTGATCTGGCCTAATTGAATGAGGCCATGATTATGATCAAGCGAGAATTTCTGCACCCGAACAAATGCGCCACCATAAGGCGTGGCGATCACCTGGCCTGGGATAAATTCACTCAAATCTGGATGTAGCGGAACGTAGTATGGTTCACTTTTGGGCGGCTGTTGTATCTTTTCTAGAAATTGAAGCTTTTCTTTAATATCCACAATCGCACCAACCGAATAGTCGTTCACAATTTCTAATGTCACTTCCGCTGAAATTGCTACCATCAATTAAACCTTACAGCCGAATATTGATGATTGCAATCATTGTTACCAGGATGGAAATTCTGTTTCAAAAAAAAGCGGAGCAACCTACTTAGCGCTGCTCCGCCTCCATTGCAATTGTACACACAACTAACAGCAATTAGTTCCCCAGATGAAACACTCCAGAAATAATGAAGCGGAAATAATTTTCTGAGTAGTCGTACTTCGTACCCTGAATGTCAAATTCGTATGGATAGGCATTGTATTCCAGGCCCAAATCCAGATTAATATTGCCCATGATCAGACCAATGCCTGCGGTCAAGTTCACGCCAGAAATCTGCTCATCATTGGAATCTTTGAATAGCGTAGGCGTTGTCGCTAAACCCAAGCGAACGGGAAGAATGCTATTACCGCTCATGATGAGATATTCTGCTCCTAATCTGAATTGATTGATATCCTCAAAACCAGCTTTTTCTTTTTCGCCGGTAGCATTATCCTCAATCTCCGAGTCAGAATATTTCCGCATCTCAAAATCGGCAGCTACGGTCAACTTATCGGTGGCCTGATAGGCGGCTCCCAGGCCGATCATCTGCGGCATGTGAATGATCACATCGACACCATTGTCCTTCCCTTCTTCCTGCAATTCAAAAGGCGTTTTGAAGACAGCACCAAATCGGAATTTATTAAAGTCAAACAGCCCGCCGATATTAAAATTGGTCCCGGAGTAGGTATATTTTTCTTCCTGCGACATATAAAATCCGGTTTTGTCTTCATAGTTGAATTTGCTATTCCCAGTATAGATGTTAATAGCCGCACCGAGCGAAATATTTGGCGATAATTGAATGCCGAAGGCAGGGGTGATGGTATTTATACCACCCGTGCGTTCTGCTTTATATTCATCGTCATCGTATTTATAGTATAGGTCAACTACCTGTTGCAGCGCCACCGCGGCCACCAGATTCTTTTCGCCAATTGACAGTGGATAAGCGGCGCTGAGAAAATTGAGATTGAAATGCGAGCTTTTATATGGGTCGGTATCGGCATTGGGGATGTCGGTCGTCACGTTGAAACTCTCAAAAAGACCAACCACTGAGGCTTCGGGTTTTTCCAGTCGCACCAGACCGGCCGGATTCCAGGATACCGCGGTGGCGTCGTCGGCCACACCAATGAACGCGCCCCCCATACCGCGAGCGCGAGCTCCAGCACCGATCAAATTGAAATTGATTTGCTGTGCCAGGCTATAGCCCGTCATCGTCAACAAAACGACGACAGCCGTCAACAATAGCAATATTCGATTTGTCTTCATAGAACCTCCAGATAATTTGAGTGGTCATGGATGATTAGTTATTTAGTCAAACTCTTATTACCCACTTCAAAAACCCCTCCGCGCGATTTTAGAACCTGACCAACTGAGTATTCCGGAAACACCTGGATGAGCTTCACTTCTCCCAATTCTTCGGTCTCTTTGCCCAAAGACTTCTTGGTAATGGGGTGAATGATGTCGCGGCCTTCTCGGTAGACAATGCATTTCATCCCTTTTTTAACTCCTTTAGTGCTGCCAAAATCGAATGTCAACTGATCACCATTCACGCTAATGACATAACCTTCCACCAATGGCAAATCCTGGGATATTTTCAGCGCCAGTCGATTGATCATATCTTTTAGGTCTGGAATCGAGGTCCGGTCACTCATTTCATCCTGTGCTGTGATGATCTGAGCGGTCTCCGTATCAATCAGGCGGGCATCGATAGCAATATTCGAACCCGCTCGGGTAACGCTACCCAGCACAATGGCATCCACACCAATGCCTTTGCCGATTTCAGCCGCAGTGGATGCATCCAGCACACCAGACATCCCCAGCTTCTGTTCCTCAAGAATTTTTTCCAGTTGCGTCCGCTCAAACAGCTTAAATCGGTTCAAGTTATAAAAGGTAGTCATCATCTGTTCGACAACATTGATTTCTCCCATTTCAATGCCCAAACCTTTGGTCTGGAAGGGCAACACCGCCAGCCCCATGCGCTCCCCAACCAATTTCACTGGCTGCGGTGGCATCACGACAGGTGGTGGCGGCTCGGGCAAGCGCCGCTCCTCGGTCTCCGGCGTGACTGGTGCTGGTATCGGCGTTTGGGGTATGGAGGTCACACCCAATTTTGCTAAATATTCCATGGCACGGGCCGAATATTCCTGTTTGATAGAGATCAGCAATTCATTCTTGGCGAGATCGTGTTGTCCCAGGTTAAAAAAGCAGATTCCAATTTCGCGATGTGGGAAATATTCGATGAAGTGCATGCCGTAGGTTTTAATGGTCTTGACATCTCGATCCTGGGTTTTAACTGCTTCTTTGAAATTTTCAATGGCACGAGCCCAGTTGCCTCGTTCCATTTCCTTCAAGCCAGTTTCATAGTAGTTGTACCACTTGCCTCCCGCCATTACATGGGCGTGAAGGACGCAAATGATCGAAAAAATCGCTACAAGGGTGATAGCTCTGCTCATGGTTTGAATCCAGGATTTAATTGATTTGATGTTTGTATTTGACGGCAAAAGATATTAACAAAAAAAGAAAAAGTCAAGCATTATTTACAAACTAACCCTGGCGCACCATTATTCGTGATCAAATTTTATGACCGAGTGAACCGGATAGGGCTTCAATTTATCAACACCATGCAGAAAAGTGAGTTCGATTAAAAACGAGATACCAATAATTTGTCCCTGCAATCGTTCTACCAGACGACAGGCTGCAGCCACCGTGCCACCAGTAGCCAACAGATCGTCAACGATTAAAACGCGCTGCTGTGGTAAAATAGCATCCTGATGGATTTCCACCGCATCGCTGCCATATTCTAATGAATAGGTCTCCTTCAACGTGGCGGCTGGCAATTTCCCCGGTTTTCTAACAGGTACAAATCCTTTGCCCCATTGATAGGCCAATGCTGAGCCAAAAATAAAGCCCCGTGATTCAATCCCTACAATGAGATCGATTGCTCGTGGATCGAAGGGTTGACTCATTGCCTGCACCGCGGCTTGAAATGCCGGCCCATCTTTTATCAGCGTCGTAATATCTTTAAAGCCGATGCCCGGCTTGGGAAAATCCTGAACATTCCGAATCTTGGCTTTCAAATCGACCATATTTCAGCTCCTGCTACTAATTGATAATGGCAATCTCTGTGTTTTGTGATGGCTGTTGAACTGAATAAATAGCTGATACCAGCGTTTTTTGCTGAAAATTATTCGCTAAAAATGAATTTGAAAATTGGTAAAGTGATGCTGGCACTCCCGCCAGTCAACAGTCAGGTCGCTTACTCGTGCCTGCCGATTCCCGACCTTAACCTGGGCAATCAATTCTTCGATCAGGCTGCGATCACCTTCCACCTCAATCTCGACATTTCCATTGTACAGGTTTCGGACATATCCCTTTAGACCGAGCTTTTTAGCAGTGCGTTCAACAAACCAGCGAAAACCCACCCCCTGAACCAGGCCTTTGACAATTATGTGTGCAGTAGCTTCCATAATGCCCTCAGTGGCTATTTAGTTTGATGTTGCTGATAATGTCAAGGCGGCTTTCACCGCCTGTGACGGCTGATCTATGTAAATAATTTGTTCAAAATTTTCCCAGGTATGACAACCAATAACCGGTTTGCCCAGGGCCAGCGCAAATGCGATCTCCGAGAGCGTACCATACCTCCCTCCAATGGCAATAAGCGCATCTGCTGAGCGAACAATGATTAGGTTTCTCGCTTCCCCCATGCCGGTAACAATGGAAATGTCAACAAATTGATTGGCATCTGTTTTAGAAATTGATGGGAGCACACCGATCGTTAGGCCTTGAGCACGTTTCGCACCGCGACAAGCGGCCTCCATAACACCGCCGAGACCACCGCAGATCAGTATCGCCTCCTGCTGTGCAATTTGAAATCCAATCTCCTCAGCAGTTTGCAATAGTTCAGGCGAGCAATCTTTTCCCTGGCCAATCACGCCGATAATCTTTTTGCGTTTAAAATTTGCTGCCATGCTAATAATTTGCTGCACAAGTCAAACCATGATGCTCGATAACCCGATTGGCGCAACCCGTCCCCCAAGGGTCGGTCGTATCAGTTTTTTATTCGGGATCGGCTTTAGCAGCGCCACTTCATGGTTACGATACTTTTGTTAGAGAGGGCAACTTCGCTATGCCGTATTGATCAGTAGAATTGCCGTCCTCTAGGGCTTAATGCGATATATGGTTCTCGGAAATGGAATGGTCTCTCGAATATGAGTCAAACCACAAATCCAGGCCACACAGCGTTCGATGCCCATGCCGAAGCCAGCATGCGGCACTGATCCATACTTACGCACATCCAGATACCAATCGAATGCCTCCAGTGGCAAATGATGCTGATGTATTTTTGTTTCCAGAACCTGTAAATCGTCTTCACGCTGGCCACCACCGATAATTTCACCATATCCCTCTGGAGCCAGCACATCCACGCAGAGCGCCTTGGTGGAATCCTGGGGATCACTTTTCATATAGAAAGCTTTCACCGCAGCCGGGTAGCGATGCACCATCACCGGCCGATCAAATTTTTCAGAAATCACCGTCTCATCGGTTCCGCCAAAATCATTGCCATTCTCAAATGGCAGCCCGGCCGCAGTGATGATGGCTACGGCTTCATCATAACTGATGCGCGGAAAAGGTGGCTGAACCTTTTCTAATTTTGAGGTATCACGCTCCAGCACTTTCAGTTCCGAAGCACATTTTTTGAGCACCGTCTGTACCACAAAGCTGACAAATTCCTCGGCCAGATCCATATCGCCGTCCAGATCGCAATAGGCTACCTCCGGTTCGATCATCCAGAACTCGGTGAGATGCCGTCGGGTCTTTGATTTTTCAGCCCGAAACGTGGGGCCAAAACAATACACCTTGCCAAATGCCATCGCGGCTGCCTCCATGTACAGTTGGCCGCTTTGCGTCAAGTATGCTTTGGAACCAAAATAATCAGTTTCAAATAAGGTGGAAGTACCTTCACAGGCGGCCGGGGTAAAAATAGGCGCATCTACCAACACAAAGCCGTTGCTATCAAAAAAGTCACGACAGGCTCGAATTACCGCATGGCGCACCCGCAAAATCGCATGTTGCTTGGACGATCGTAGCCAGAGATGCCGATTGTCCATCAGAAAATCGATCCCATGCTCCTTTGGCGTAATCGGATATTCTTCAGCCTTATGAACAAGCGCCACATCTGTCACATGGATTTCGAAACCAATGGGCGACCGCTTATCGGCAACCACTTTCCCAGTCACAACGATCGATGATTCCTGCGTTAGCGCATCGCATAGAACAAAAACCTCTTCCGAAACATCAGCTTTCGAAACCACTGCCTGGATCGTAGCAGTTCCATCCCGGACCAGCAAAAAATGCAGCTTGCCGCTGGAGCGTCGGTTGTACAGCCAGCCTCGAATCGTAATGGTTTGCCCCTCGTACTTAGCAATATCTGCTACATAAATTTCATTCCGCATTTAAAAAACTCCTCCGTTGTCTCTGTCATCTGCTGTTAATAAATCCGTAAATTGAAAATTCAACTTAACTGTTCTTCGTACGTTTCGCATCCAAAAGTACAATTTTATTGCCGCTGGCGTCGCTAATTTATCGATTTAGCACTTGATCTGAAACAAATCTCTAAGAACCAGCATGCTGACTTCCAGCAAAGTGGCGCCCGAACTATTTTGCACCACTCCCCTATCCCCATCTTTCTTCTTTTGGTCCTCGCAGCATCAGTTCTTTCAAGGCATCGCGAGCATCTTTATTTTCGAACAGGATCTGATAGACCTGTTGCGTGATTGGCATTTCCACTTGATATTTTTGGCTCAATTGATAGGCTGAACGGGTGGTTTTTACGCCTTCTGCCACCATCACCATCTCGTTTAAAATATCATCCAGCTTGCGACCTTTGCCAATCTGTTCGCCAACATAACGATTGCGACTGTGGCGGCTCATGCACGTAACGATCAGATCCCCCATTCCCGTCAGTCCAGCAAAAGTAATCGGATTGGCCCCCATGGCCGTTCCCAATCGAACGATCTCCACCAGTCCGCGTGGCTGTAGCGCAGCTTTTGTATTGTCGCCAAAGCCAGCACCATCACAAATCCCTGCCGCAATGGCAATGATGTTCTTCAATGCTCCACCAAGTTCCACGCCTATAATATCCTGGTTGGTGTATACCCGCAGAAATTCATTCATAAAAATCTGCTGAATGAATTCAGCCGTTTTCATTGATACGCTGGCCGAGACAATGGCCGTGGGGATACGCCGACTAACCTCTTCCGCATGGCTGGGGCCAGACAAAGTCGCAATAGTTTCAGCACTGCTCCAGCGAACAGTTTGCCGAAGCACTTCCGACATGCGCATCAAGGTATCGTTTTCAATGCCTTTGGCCACATTCACAAGGATTGGCGGCGTAACGAAATTCAATCGATCGAGTCGCTCCCCCACCGAACGCACCACATGTGACGGAACGGCCACGACAATCACATCTTTGTTCCGACACGCTTTTTCGAAATCATTTTCGACATCGATGTTCGGTGCAATCATAATGCCAGGCAGAAATTCTTTGGCATCTCGTGTGTCACGAAGTCGAGCGGCAGCATCGGCTCGAAACTCCCACAGCGTCACCGGAAAGCCATTATAGTCGAGCACCAACGACAGAGCAATCCCCCAACTACCTGCTCCCAGAACTGCAATTCGTTTATTCTTCAAACGATCTCCCCTATCACAAAACTTGGCTGATTTATCGCCTGCAGCAACTGTCGAGCCTCGTCGACGGCATCTTTGGCGATAATGAATATCATGCCAATACCAAGATTAAAAACACGGCGCATTTCTGGCTCAGTTACATGCCCTAATTTTTGGATCAGACGAAAAATGGCGGGCGGATTCCAGCTCTGCCAGTCGATGGCCAATCGTTGCCCTGCTTGAAGCACCCGTCGCGTGTTTCCCTCAATCCCGCCGCCTGTAATATGGGAAATGCCGTGCAAAAATTCTCGATCCTTTAGCTGCAGCACTGCCAGCCGATAGCTGCGATGAACCTTCAATAGCTCCTCGCCCAACGTGCATCCCAGTTCATCGAAATAATCATCCACTTTAAACCGGTGACGTTCGAATAATATTTTTCTGGCCAAAGAATACCCATTGGTATGCAAACCACTCGATGGCATGCCCAGCAAGACGTCGCCCTTCTGAATGCTTGAACCATCAATAATTTCTTCAGCTTCAACCAAACCAACAATCGTTCCTGAGATATCATATTCCCCCAATTGATAGAAATCGGGCATTTCTGCGGTTTCGCCGCCAATGAGAGCGCAATTTGCCTGCTGACATCCCCGGGCCATTCCCGCTACAATCTGCTCGATCAGGGTTGGAGTTAATCTGGACACAGCGACATAATCCAGGAAAAATAGCGGCTCAGCGCCGCTGGTCATGATATCATTCACACAATGGTTCACCAGGTCCTCACCCACGGTGTTATGCACGCCG
Organism: Candidatus Zhuqueibacterota bacterium; assembly: GCA_034505795.1. Taxonomy (GTDB): domain Bacteria; phylum Zhuqueibacterota; class Zhuqueibacteria; order Thermofontimicrobiales; family Thermofontimicrobiaceae; genus Thermofontimicrobium_A. The sequence continues at coordinate 17,055 of JAPDQM010000038.1, read as the reverse complement.
GTCATGAAGGCAATTTTCAATTTGGTCCCCACGCCATCCACGCTGGAGACCAGCACCGGTGTCTTCAGGTTCGCGCAACTTAAGCGATAGAAAGCGCCAAATAGTCCTATTTCCTTCACCACGTTATCATTGAAGGTCATTCGGGCTAATTTAGAAATCAGCTTGACGCTCTGATCACCCGCGTCGATATCGACGCCAGCAGCTTTATAAGTAATCTCATTTGGCAAAATTTAAGCTCCGCAATCAAAGTCCCTGATGATTTGATGATATTCTTTCATATAGATCGATCGTAGCTGATAAAAAAAATCCAATGCCACTGGCTGACGGTAATCGGGATAGGTCCATTCGTTGAAAATAAATTCATTGCCTCGATAGCGCAGGTGAACATCTCCATAAATCCCCTGCCCCAAATAGATTCGATGATCGTAATTTTTGGTGGTAGCTAAAACTACTTTAGCGCCGCTGAGGTATCCAGGATCCAGATTGCACCGCCGCCGATTTTCGACTAAGAATTGCGCTTCAATTGCATTGGTTTTCAATTTGATATTGCTCAGCAACTCAGGCCTGATTAGCTTCTGGAAACCGATGAATTTCTTCTTTAGTCCCAAACCCATTTCATCGGCATAATATTCGGTATACACAAAATCGAACGTCACCGATGTAATCGCTATTGGCCCAAATTCCTGAATCAACAAGGCGTCTGCTGCTTTTTCAACTTCATCATTGCTGAACGTGCTGGCAACAAATAATTTTACATCAGCAGGTATTTTCGGCTGCCCCATACTGTCTTTTGCCTGATAGTAGCCAACTTTGGTTCTGAAACCACTCCCAATCGTGAACAAAAGTCAGTTGGCATAATTTTTAGACTTTAGAAAAACCCAATTTAAGGCGCGCTAAACATGCCACTAATTTAGAAATAAAATGCTAAATGTCAAGAAAAAAAATCAACCAGACAGATAATACCCCCAGCGGAGAAGCAGGAACAGCCCACAAACGAAGAATAAATATCACCGCAGGGCACCATCAAGGATAATTGCTGCTAGAGGCACTTCTTGTTGGGCTTGATCTTATCACGGTGCTTACCACAAGCCATGCCAGATAACAAACTTTATCCTGATCATTGGCCAACTGCGTCATATCATTTGGCAATCGTACTGCTGCATTCATTCTTGCAACCGCCACAAAAGCAGAACCAGCAAACAATTTCTCGATCATCAGAATTTATATGAATAGCGCCGTTCGCTTTTGGCGCCTGTCGATGTTACCGATTTTAGGCAACCGGTAGGCTCACTGGATAACGGTGAGGGCACAAAAATCCGAACTTTTTTCTTGACTTTCATCAAAATTTTTTTAAATTAGCTGTCACAATGCCGGGGTGGTGAAATTGGTAGACGCACAGGACTCAAAATCCTGCGGAGCTTGCTCCATGCGGGTTCGATTCCCGCCCCCGGCACTGCTTTTTATCTACAAGGATAATTTGATCCCCTTAGCTTTCTCTTCATGATGATCTTCTTTATAAAACAAAATTAAAAAAGCTGCCCAATATGAACTCTTGTAAGTCTCATCTGCCAATATTATCCCACCGTCTGTCAGAATGGCATTTAATTAATCAACCACCGCTTTCGGCGATTTCTCAGAGAATAGCTGATTAACTGATGCAAAATCAATTAGCAAAATGCTTTTATCAAAACTGGCATAATCTTTGTATGTTTTGAGGGCAAATGAAAGAAAAAAAATAAATCGAAATTATAACTCTTTTTGAAGGAGGAACAGATTATGCCGATCGTACGTTGGAGACCGTTAACTGATTTTCAGACGCTGCGCGATGAAATGGATCGTCGTTTCAATGAATTCTATCGCACTTTTGGTGAAGATAGCGAAGCGGTTTGTGATTGCTATCCGCTGGTCGATGTCAAAGAGACCAAAGATGATTTTGTAGTGACGGCGGAATTGCCAGGCGTCTCTAAGGACGATGTAAAAATTCACATCTCTGATGACGTTCTCACCATCAAAGGCGAGAAAAAAGAAGAGAAAAAAGAGAAGGATCACAACTATCATCGCATTGAGAGAAGCTATGGCAAATTTCAGCGGTCATTCACTTTGCCAATGCCGGTTCAAAACGACAAGGTGAAAGCGGCTTACAAAGATGGCATTTTGACCATCACGTTGCCCAAGAAAGAAGAAGTAAAACCCAAGGAAATTTCAATCTCCGTATCGTAACTTGATTCCTTATAACCAATAGCATTGAAGGAGGTGTTTTATATGGCTATTATTCGTTGGAGACCGTTAGCAGAGGTTGATAGTCTTCGACATGAAATGAATAGACTATTTGACAGCTTCTTCAAGAGTGACATTGAAACTGGTGAAGAACTATCGACCTGGTACCCGATGGTTGATGTAAAAGAAACGAAAGACGATTTTGTCGTCTCAGTTGAAATTCCGGGAATATCCAAAGACGACGTAAAAATCAATGTCTCGGAAAATACATTGACCATCAAAGGCGAAAAGAAGCAGGAGAAAAAAGAGGCCGATCAAAACTTCCATCGCATCGAGCGCCGGTACGGTAGTTTCCAGCGTACTTTCACGCTGCCGACTCAAATCGAAGATGGAAAGGTAAAGGCTTCTTATAAAGATGGTGTTTTGACCATCACCCTGCCCAAGAAGGAAGAAGTAAAACCGAAAGAAATTCCGATTACAGTGTCCTAATTTTCTATTGAATCAGAATCGCGGGCATTTTGCTCAGAAGTTAAGCAATATCGTAACTGGGCAAAATGCCCTTTTTTTATTGTATCAAAAATTCTGCTTGATTTTTTTGAAAATCAAAATTAAATTAAGAGGTCATCCATGAACGATTAACTGATTTATTCTAGGCTACCTCTTTGCTATGAAAAATTATTATGAAATACTGGGGGTTGCACCCGATTGCACACAAGATGAAATAAAAAAGGCTTATCGCAAATTGGCGCGCAGCTATCACCCCGATACCTGCGGCGGCGGAGATAGCTCGCGTTTCCGCAGCGTGCAGGAAGCGTATGAAAATATCGGCGATAGCGAAAAGCGTGCTGCCTACGACCGCCAACTCAACGCAGAAAATACGCAATCGTTCGCTGCAACCGGGCAATCTGATCGCTCAGCGAGCACAGCTTTTGATACAGCACTGTCATTCGCTGACTATTTTCACGAGCTTTTGACTCATTGGATGAGCAATGCTGCTGACGTGGCTTTCTGGGGCGAAGAAGTTCACCATATAGATCTGATTCTCACGCCGATGGAAGCGCAGACTGGCGGCACAGTCGCTATTGAACTGCCGCTAACGACCACCTGTCCGTTTTGTCATGGCCGCGGATGGTATTTATGGTCCGTGTGCGATCGCTGCCAGGGAACAGGATATGTGCGGAGAACGTCAACTTTAAATTTAAAATTCCAACCCTTGCTTCGCGATAGAAGCCTGCATGAAATCTATATACCAGGCTATGGCATCATCAAAATCAGAGTAATTATTAGCTAACTGACTAACTAAACAATCAATCATGACTTTTGATACTACGCTATATGGTCATTCCTTTTAAAGTTGTAAATTGTTGCAGGCGAGTTGTATGCTCGCCTTTTTTGCTTGCCGCTTGAATTCACAAATACTAAACTTGTGAGCGCTAAATAAAACCGTATTTGAGGAGGAAAAATGGATTTCAATCTAAGCGAAGAACAGTTGATGTTACGAGATTCGATGCGAGACTTTGCAAAGGAACGGTTAGCTCCGCTGGCTGAAGAAGCCGATCAGCAGGGATTCATTCATCCTGAAATTATCAAAGAATTGGCGGATTTAGGCTATTGTGGCATTTGCACGCCGCCCGAGTACGGTGGCGCTGGTTTTGATACGGTATGTTATGCCCTGGCGATCGAAGAAGTGTCAAAAGTGGATGCTTCGGTTGGGGTGATGTTGTCAGTGACTAATTCGCCTGTGCAATTGCCGATTCTGGAATTCGGCTCTGAATTTTTGAAGCAGAAATATCTTCCGAAATTGGCCAGTGGAAAAAGCATCGGCGCTTTCTGCCTGACGGAGGCCAATGCTGGCTCCGATGCCGCCAACATAAAATTATCTGCCGAATTGAATGGTGATCGGTATGTATTGAATGGAATCAAGCAATTTATTACCAATGGGACGATTGCGGATATTTTTATTGTCTTTGGTGTGACCGATAAATCGGCGGGATCAAAGGGGATCTCGGCGTTTGTGGTCGAGAAAAATTTTCCAGGTTTGAAAATTGGCAAGATCGAAAATAAAATGGGGCTGAAAGCTTCGTCGACGACGGAAATTATTTTTGAAAACTGCCAGGTTCCCAAAGAAAATTTGATTGGTGAACCTGGACAGGGTTATAAAATTGCATTGGCGACATTAGACCATAGTCGCATTGGTATCGCGGCGCAAGCGTTGGGCATCGCCGAAGGCGCTTTTGAGCAGGCGCTGGAATATTCCAAGCAGCGGGTCCAATTTGGCAAACCGATCTGCCAGTTTCAAGCCATTCAATTTATGTTGTCCGATATGGCTACCGACATCGAAGCGGCCCGATTTTTAATTTATAATGCTGCCTGGCGTTACGATCAAAAACAGCGGGTCTCCAAAGAGGTATCGATGGCCAAGCTATTCGCATCGGAAATGGCGTTTCGAGTCGTTCACAAGGCATTGCAAATTCATGGCGGCTATGGCTATATGAAAGAATATCCCATCGAACGCATGTATCGAGATCAGCGAGCGACTGAAATTTATGAAGGCACGTCTGAAGTGCAGCGGATAGTTATAGCCAACCAATTGTTGAAATAATATGCGACAAGATCTACAGGATTTTCAGGATAAAATATCTTGCTAATCCAGTTCATCCTGTCCATCCTGTCAAAAATGAACATGGCATCAGCTATAGAATTTACTGATAAACAATTAGCATTATATGTAGAACAAGTTGCCAACTTGTTCTACAATTAGAGGAGAATATTATGGAATTAACTGATAAACAAATCGCATTTCAAAAGAAAGTCCGAGAATTTTGCCTAACTGAAATTGCCCCTCATGCCGATCGTTTCGATACTGAGGGCGTTTTTCCTGAAGACGTGATGAAAAAAGTGGCCGATTTCGGCTTATTCGGCTGTGTCGTTCCCAAAGAGTACGGTGGACAGGGCTTGGATACGGTTTCTTACATCATTGCTGTTGAAGAAGCTTCTCGGGTGTGCGGCTCAACGGGGATCACGATTGCCGCACATAATTCGTTGGGGGCGATGCCGTTTCTGTTATTTGGAAACAAGGAGCAAAAAGAAAAATATCTCCCCATATTAGCAAAGGGTTATGAGCTGGGCGCTTTTGGACTCACCGAGCCTGGGGCTGGCTCCGATGCAGGTGGCACCAAAACAACGGCTGTCCGAGACGGCGATGACTGGATCATCAACGGTAGCAAATGCTTCATCACCAGTGCTGCCCATGCTTATGTTACCATTATCACCGCCAAGACCGAGCAGGATGAAGCCCAGCGGAAAATATCGTCATTTATCGTGGAAAAAGGCACGCCAGGATTCAGTATTCCCAAGAAAGAGAATAAAATGGGCTTGCGCAGCTCGGTGACCAATGAACTGGTGTTTGAAAACATGCGCCTTTCTGGTGACAAATTATTGGGCAAAGAAGGTGAAGGTTTCAAGCAATTCCTCATCATTTTGGATGGCGGTCGGATTTCCATCGGCGCCATGGCGCTGGGCCTGGCCCAGGGAGCTTATGATTATGCCTTTGAATACGCCAAATCCCATCAGTTGGATGGCAAGCCGCTCTCGGCTTATCAATCCATCCAGTGGAAAATTGCCGACATGTACACCCAGATCCAATGCGCCAGACACCTGATCTATTACGCCGCTCGGCTGGAGGATGCGCATAAGGATTTTATTGTGGAATCGGCCATGGCTAAATTGTACGCCTCGGAAATCGCCACCAAAGTAGCGCATCAGGCGATCCAGATTGTTGGCGAAAAAGGTTTGACCAAAGACACGCCGCTGGAGCGGATTTATCGGGATGTGCGCCTGTGCGAGATCGGCGAGGGGACGTCGGAGATTCAACGATTGGTGATTTCGAGGGAGTTGTTTAAAAGATAGTAAGACAAGATGTAGTCCATCCGCCTAGGCGGATGGACTACATCTTAGTCAGGAGATGATTTCCAAAATGTTTCTTGACTTTTTAAAGATTTATATTTAGATTAATGGTGGGAAATCCCACAAACATTGATAAGATGGAGTATGCAAGATGGAAGCCATAGTAAAAACGTATGATGCTAAGCTGGATAACAAGAAGCGGCTGACCATAAGAGGGACTAAATATGAATTTTATCGGATCCAGGAATTTGATGATGGGACAATTGTTTTGAAGCCACGAATTCTTGTTGATCCAGACGAATTGTCAGAGAATTCTCTCGCTATGATGGACAACTCAATTAAAAATTTTAAAAAAGGCAACGTCTCTAAACCGATCGATCTCCGAAAATATTTAAAACTGGCGGAAGAATTCGATGAAGTTTGAGATATTGATGGGCGTTCCAGAAATGAAAGCCTACTGGGATGACCTCTGTGAGCGTGCGGAAACTGATAAACTAGGCAGCGATAAACAAATATTCAAAAAACTGGTGAAAGTCTTAAATCTTCTGAGCGACAATCCCAGGCACAATAGCCTAGCGACCCACGAGATTGAACCACTTTCGCATCGCTATGGAATCAAAGTCTGGCAATCTTATCTGGAAAGCAAGACACCCGCAGCGGGAAGAATATTTTGGGTCTATGGGCCTGGAAAAAATCAAATCACCATTATTGGAATCGAGCCGCATCCAGAAGATAAAAAGAGAGACGGCTATAGCAGAATCAAACTTTCGGAATTGCCTGATTGATTTTTATATTTCCTGAAAGAAGAATTTATTGGCTGTGCGGTTGGGTGAGATTGGCGAGGGGACGTCGGAGATTCAAAGGCTGGTGATTTCGAGGGAGTTGTTTAAAAGATAGCAATAAGATGTAGTCCATTCACCCAGGCGGATGGGCTACATCTTTGTTGAAGATATAGCTTAAAAATGTAACTTGATTTTAAGCCCATTATTGCTTAGATTGATAATTGGGATCCTAAGCTTCGGATTTTTTAAAGCAAAATTCTTTCTTCAAAACGAACCAAAAAAATATAAAAAATTGAGGTTGTCGTTATGAAAAGTTCCTTAGCGCTTCTCGAAAACCTTACTCGAGAAACTCATCAGGATGAGTCAGAACTTATATCCCTGGCGTTTCAAACAGGGATTAAACAACTCTGGCGAGAGCACATTTTAGGCAAATATCTTCGTGGTAATATTTCTCGGGAAGAGGCAATTGAATCGGTTGGCATCGATTGGGTAGAATTGGCTGACCGTCAGCATGAAGCGACAATGGAGGATCTGGCTTGGGCATTGAAATAAGGGTGGTAGCTGATACTGGACCATTGATACATCTCTCTGAAATCGGATGCATAAATTTGCTGAATAACTTTCATATGATTTATGTGCCTGAAAGTGTGCATGGAGAATATTTTAAACATAAAAAGGCAAATGGTCCAGATTTTTTTGAGTTAAAAAATGTCACTATCACCAAAGTTCAACCTGAAGAAGTCTCTGCCTTCATTAATAGCCATGGCTTAAGCGATTTGCATTCAGGAGAGAGAGATTGTCTTTATCTGTGTCAGAGATTGTCTGTCGACAAGATATTCACTGATGATTTAGCCGTTAGAGAAGCAGCGAAGAAATTAGGCATTACACCAGTAGGCTCTCTTGGTATCATTGCCAGATTGTTTAAAGAACGATATATTTCGCTTGACCAGGCAAAAAAACTTCTTTTGAGCCTTTATCAAACGAGCAGCCTATTTGTAACAAAGACCCTTGTTGATATGGTGATAGAGGAGTTACGAAAATTAAAATAGGTAGCAATATTGCCAGCCTCGGAAATGGACACCAAAGTAGCGCATCAGGCGATCCAGATTGTCGGCGAAAGGGGCCTGACCCAAGACACGCCGATGGAGCGAATTTATCGGGATGTGCGGCTGTGTGAAATTGGCGAAGAGACATCGGAGATTCAGCGGCTGGTGATGGCGAGGGAGTTTTTAAAAGATGAGTTAGATGTGGTCCACTTTAAAAGTGGACTGCATCTTAAAAGAACATTATCGTATACGAGATTTTCCAGTTGAAAAAAGGGATCATCAATATCCAACTCGACCTAAAAAGCTTCGAAAAGAAGTATGGGCAAAGCTTAAAAGAATTCTATTAAAAGTTCCAGGCAGGAGAATTCGGAGACAATGAAGATTATATATTCTAGGCTTGAATTTATGAGATGGTTCTACAAAATCAAAAAAGATTGGCGGAGTTAGAATGAGTAACTACTCAAAATTGTTCAATAAACAAATGATATAACGAAAGATAATTTTTGGAGAAAATATGGCTGAAACAGCTTTTAAAGTGCGAGTACCAGAGCCGTTACTTCGCTTTGGCTACAATCCCGATGAAATACAGCGTCGTATCCCTGAGTGGATAGTTCTCTCATTATTTATGGAAGAGCGTATTTCTTCTGGCAAAGCAGCTCGATTGCTAAACATGAACCGAGTAGATTTCCTTACATTATTAAAATCAAGAGGCATTGCTTATTTAAATTATACTCCTGAAGAATTGGAGGAAGAATTTAGAGCCGTAGAAGAAATTGAGGTTATTCCAACCAAATGATTATAGTTTCAAATACAACTCCCTTGATCGGTTTAGCAATTCTGAAACGATTTGAATTATTGCAGCAGCTCTTTGGTGAAATTTACATTGCTCAAGCAGTTTATGATGAAGCAGTTGTCGGTGGTCGAGAAATTGGCGGTGCAAAATATGAAATCCTTTCAGCACCCTGGATTCACACAATTAGAGTCAAAGATCAACTGGCGGTTGAAGTTTTGTTAGATGAGTTGGATTTAGGTGAATCAGAAACCATCGTGTTGGCACGTGAGATCGATGCCGAGTGGGTTCTAATGGATGAGAAGAAAGGCAGACGCAAACTTGATCAATTGGGATTACGAAAAATCGGAACGGTAGGAATTTTACTCAAGGCAAAGGAAGTAGGATTACTGTCCGCTATTCGTCCTGAATTAGAAAAGCTACGAACTCAAGGTTTTAGTTTGAGCAATAATCTTGTTGAAGCGATTCTAAAGCAAGCTGGGGAATAAAAATAATGATCCACTCCCTTCACCTCGGCAACTGCCAACTTTTCTTCCTCCATGACGGCGCCTTCTCCGTCGACTGCGGCGCCTTGTTCGGCATCGTTCCCAAAATGATCTGGGAAAAGGTGGTCCAACCCGATGACATGAACCGCTATGAGATCACCATCAATCCGCTGCTGGTCAAAACGCCTGAGCATCATGTTTTAATCGATCCTGGATTGGGCAATAAATATTCTGACAAAATGCGGTTCATCTATAACATCAAAAATGATCATTCAGTTGAGCGATCGTTATCAGAAATTGGTCTGAAACCAGAGGATATTGACATTGTCATTGCCACGCACGCCCATTTCGACCACATCGGTGCAGGAACGAAAATCGATGCAGACGGCAAAATCGTCCCGACTTTTCCCAAGGCCAAATATTATTTTCAAAAAGGCGAATGGGATGAGGCCAATCATCCAGATGAGCGGACCAAGGCGACCTATTTTAAAGAAAACTTGCAGCCGCTGGAGGAGCATGGGCTGGTTGAATTGATCGATGGCGATGCCCAAATCCTGCCGCAGATTCGAGTGGAAAAAACAGGCGGGCACACGAAGCATCATCAAATGGTCATCATCGAATCGGATGGACAAACGGCGGTCTATCCTGGCGACATTTTGCCGTCGAGTTTTCATCTGCCGATCACTTATGTGATGGCGCTGGATCTCTATCCTGTCGAGGTGATGGAAGCAAAACGAAAATTATACCAACGAGCGATTGAGGGGGATTGGCTGGTCATCATCGATCATGGGGAACAGGTTCGAGCGGGGCATGTTCGGTTTGATGGGAAAAGGTATTCGTTTGAAGCGGTTTTGGATAATTAGGTAACTGGGTAATTGGGGGATTAGGTAATTGGGTCATTGGGGTAATAAAGTAATTTGGTGATCAAGCGGATTTCATCGCATCAAAAGAAAGTTCAAAATATCGTTTTGAAAAAATCAATTTGGCTTGTATATTAAAATTAAGATCAGACTGAGTCAATAACGAGGTCGAAACCGCATGAAGACATCATCTGCGTCTATTTTGGGGACGGCTGAAAGGCTATTTAAACCGCTGATCAGAGAAAAATTGTTCAAGGATTATGATGAGCTATTAAAAAATTTGCTGATCATTTATATCAATCAACAAATCAACGCCTATCAAAACCAGATCAAAGCACTCGAAAGAAAATATCAGCTTTCTTTCGAAGAATTCACTCGTGCTATCAAGGGAAAAGCCTCGTGCAAGGATGAAGTTGATTGGCTCGATTGGGAAGATGCTCTCCTATTTCTAAAAAAGTGGCAGAAGATTAAAGACGAGGTGCTTCATGCCGCTGTGGAATGAAGTGTTAGAATAGAATAAGGTAAAAATTAATCGTGAGGTACTATTCTGTGAGAGAAAATAGATTCATTTTTTCAGCCGTGATCATCAGGGAGGCCAATGGATATAGCGGATTATGTCTCGACGTCGATGTCGCTTCCGATGGCGATACTCCTGATGAAGCCAAAGAAAATTTAATCGAAGCCGTAAATCTGTACGTTGAGACTGCTATTGAAAATAACCTGCCTGTTATCAGACCAGTTCCTCGTGATGAAAATCCAATTGTTACCCGACCCGATGATGTTCAACAATCCTTCAAGATCAAGGTTGATTTGGAGGTCTTTGCGTATGCCTAAATATCCAGTTCTCAAACCAAAAGAGATCATCAGGGTTCTGGAAAAACTGGGATTTGTAAAAGTTAGAAGCAGGGGGAGTCATTTGCAATATAAAAAAGGAAACCTGCTGGTAACAGTGCCTTCGCACAATAAGGATTTAAGGCAAGAAACCTTAAAATCCATACTGCGTCAAGCTCAATTAACCGTAGAGGAATTAAACGAACTATTGTAAATTTTTATCAATAAAAGCGGAGGGAAATCTATGACTCTTGACGAACGATTGACCAATGTCTCCATCATCGGTGCGGCGGGAAAAATGGGCAGCGGAATTGCGTTACTGCTGGCTCAGGAAATGGCATTTCTCAAGCTGAAGCCCGAAAACAAGGGCAAAAAATTTCGGCTCAATTTGATCGATGCGAATGACGATGCATTGGATGGGTTGCTGCAATACCTCAAATCCCAGGCGCTGAAGACGGCGGAGAAATCGGCGGTCATGCTGCGGGATCTCTATGCCGATCGACCCAATCTGGTGGAAAATTTTGACATCATCGATCAATTCATCGATGACCTGATGGCCATGGTGCGGGTCGGGACCGAGCTGAGCCTGGCGAAAAATTCGCACCTGGTGTTCGAAGCCATCGTCGAGAATATCGATGTGAAGCTCAAAGTCTTCAACCAGCTCAATGAATTATGCAGCAAAGATACGTTTTTCTTCAGCAACACTTCTTCGGTTCCCATCCATTTGCTCAACGACGGCGCCAAACTGGGCGGACGCATCATCGGATTTCATTTCTACAATCCACCGCCCGTGCAGCGATTGGCGGAATTGATCCCTGCCAAATCGACCCAAAAAGAATTGATCGACCTGAGCTATGAAATCGCCAAACGGTTGAAGAAGACGATTTTCCTGTCGGCGGATGTGGCGGGATTCATCGGCAACGGACATTTCCTGCGGGATGCGCTTCATGCCATCACCGAAGTGGAACGGCTGCAAAGGGATTTCAAACCGTTCGAGGCGATTTATATCGTCAACAAGGTTAGCCAGGATTTATTGCTGCGACCCATGGGCATCTTTCAGTTGATGGATTACGTGGGCGTGGATGTAATGTATTTTATCTCCAAAATTATGGACAAATACATCCCCGATGAAAAATTGGATCATGAGTTTCTCGATGATCTGTACACCAAAAAAATTCTGGGCGGCCAGCGAGCCGATGGCAGCCAGAAGGACGGCATCTTGAAATACGAAAACAATCGCCCTGTGGGTGTCTTTTGTCCTCGGGAAGGGAAATACCAGATGTTCGATGAGGCAGGCTGGACAGGCGAGGTGAACAATAAGATCGGCGCCTATCCCGATGGCTGGCAGCCGTGGAAAGGATTGTTGAAGGCGAAGGATCAGCAGGATAAAATCCGCCAGCATTTTGAGCATCTGAAATCCATGAAGACCCTGGGAGCGGAATTGGCGCTGAAATATTTGAAGCGCTCCAAAGAAATTGGTCAGAAATTGGTGAACTCTGGCATTGCTCAGAAGCCTGAAGATGTGAATGGAGTGTTGACCAATGGATTTTATCATTTGTACGGACCGATAAATGACTATATTTGAAAAATCCCAAATCATAAATCCCAAATTCCAAATAAATTTCAATGACCAAAATTTCAAATCTCAAAACTAATGGCTTGATCATTCAAATTTGTGTTTTAAGCTTTATTAGAAATCTGGGGATTAGAATTTTCGCTTTGATTATGAGTCCATTCTAAAAAAATTACTCTCATGTCATTCTGAGCGAAGCGAAGAATCTCTTGAGCGGTGGGAAAATAGAGATTCACTCTAAAGAGTATCTACGACCTCACTCCGCTGCGCTCCGTTCGGAATGACTGAAACGCTTTTTCAGTTTGTTATAAGGACTTTGAATCTAGGAATTTTGCATAATTCTGGAGGATCGACCAATGAAAAAATTGAGAAAGAAAGTTTATATAGCCGCAGGATACAACACGATATCGTTTGGTTCAGGTCGCAAAGAATTCAATCCCAAGAAGCCGATGCCAGGGATCGAGCATTATATCAACGAGGCAGGCAGGGGCGTGATTGCCCAGATCAGCGATCCCAATGTGATCGATGAAGCCGTGATCGGTAATTTTATGGCAGCCCGTTTCGTCAAGCAAGGGCATCTGGCGGCACTGATTCCTGATATTCATCCCGCTCTGCTTTACAAGCCCTGTACTCGAGTGGAGGGGGCGTGTTGCTCAGGCGGTTTAACCTGGATAACAGCGATGAAAATCGTGTTAGCCGATCTGGCTGACGTGGTCCTTGCCATCGGAACTGAAGTTCAAAATTCGGTTAAAGCCGTCTACGGCGCTGATATTTTGGCAGGAGCAGGACATTACGCCAGCGAACGAAAAGCGGGTCATGCCTACTTCTTCCCCTCAAAGTTCGATGAGCGAGCGGCGGCCTGCTATGCGAAATTCGGTCACGACTACGTCCGCAAAGCCATGGCGCTATGGTACAAACAGGCCATCGAAAACGCTCGCAAGAATCCCAAAGCCCAGGAATATCACAACACCATTGAAGACCTGTTCGCCACAGGCATGACGCCGCCCAATCCCAAAACCTTTTTGCCCAATCTGAATGTGTTCGATTGCTCCAAAGTCTCGGATGGTGCATCAGCACTGATCGTGGCTTCGGAGGAAGGACTGAAAAAGATCGGCATTCCCAAATCCAAAGCGGCCGAAATCGTTGGCTATGGCCAGAGCGAGGGAAATATCACTCAACCGCCTGACGATCCAACCAAATTATCGACCACGATAAGCGCTGTCCAAAAAGCGTATGAAATGACTGGTTTGACGCCGAAAGACATCGGTACGCTGGAAGTGCACGATTGCTTTTCCATCACTGGCTTGCTGATGCTGGAAGCCTGTGGCTTTGTCGGTTATGGCGAAGGCGCTGCATTTGTGACCGACGGCCGCAGCAATTTTAATGGCGAGTTGCCGACGAATACGACAGGCGGCCTGATCGGATTTGGACATTACACGGGTGGAACGGGCGTGCGCCAGGCGGTCGATCTGCTGCATCAGTTGACAGGACAGGCAAATGGCTCACAAATTAAACTCAATCCCAACCGACCATTTGGCTTGATGACCAGCATGGGAGGCAATGATAAAACCGTGGTGGTGGGAATTTTTAAAGCAGCGGCTTGAGCGGCTCTGTGCTGGAATGGAGAGATGGAGTGTTGAATCGAAACGACCAACACTCCATTGTTCCAAAACTTTTTCTTGTGGCTCCAAATTTACCTGAGCGACAATCAAGCATTTATGCTCATTGCGGTGAACTTTGGTCCAATAGAATGGTAAAATTGAATGTAAACTTAGTGGATGTCAAGAACGTCTCTATCTCAGAAAACAGTGTTGAGTGAAAAGAAATTTAGGTCTGGAGGTATTGCCATGAAACTCCATCATTACATTTTGACTGCGCTCGCTGCTCTGGTGTTAGCTCTATTGCTAAGCTGTTCTGGAACGCAGCGGATAAAGGTTGATGAGACTTTTTCGCAGATCAAACCTGCAGCGCCGCTGCCAGAGGCGATCGCTAGAAAACAGCCTGTTAATCTGTATGTAAAAATTGAGAACGTTGCTGACACCCGCAGCAGTTATAAAAATCACCTTGACTTTTATGTGAACAATTTTCTCATTGAACCGGAACAAGAGATTACAAATGTTACCAATGACTATATCTACAATCTATCTCTACAACCCGGAATTTATAAAATCAAGGCGCTTTATTATGCTTCGACAGGTTGGCAGGAGAAAGCCTACAAGATTTTGCCTCGCGATGCCCAGGTGATGATTTTTCCCGATAAAAAATTGGTGCTAAAAGTCTCGTTGAAAAAAGATGCGTGGGGATTGCCGCTGGACAAAGTGACGCATTTTGATGTTTCCTATGAAGCAATTGATCAATCGAATGAGTAGCGCACGCCGATATTGGACCGATGAGTGAATGGGGACAAGAAACTGGCAGCACTGATGTTATAGCCAGAAATGCTACTGTGGGGGCCATAATACTGGCAGGAGGTTTGGGCCAACGCCTGAGAACGGTTGGACTCAAACCTTTTTTATTGCATGGGGGCAAAAGCTTTCTACAAATCGCAGTTGAGAATGTTTTCTGGAACGGCCTGCATCCAGTTGCCATCGTCACCAATGAGGTTCTCTACCCGAGAATTGCTTCTCTCGTACCGAATGCCCGAATTTTAGTCAATCCTCAACCCGAACGCGGAATGCTATCCTCCGTTCACATCGGTCTGGCCGCGATTGGCAGCGAATGCAGTGGAATTTTTCTCTGTCCGATTGATTATCCTCTGGTACAAGCCTCTACTTTTCATCGATTATTGCAGGCTCATCTTAGCTTTCCGGAATGCATTGTACAGCCCATGTTCAACGGCCGCTGTGGGCATCCCATTGTTCTGCCGCCATCGCTCTTTGATGCCATTATGGCCACGCCATTGACAGAGGGTGTTCGTTCGATGATTCACAAATATGCTCAGCTAAGAAATCCCATCGTCGTTGACGATCCCGGCATCCTGATCAATGTCAATACCCCCGAAATTTATTACCAATATTGCCAACGAGGCTGATTTGATCTCCTGTGGCTCTCATGTTGGCCTGATTCCGCAATTTGCTGGTCGTAAGGTCACAGAAAATGAAAACATCCCGGGAACCACTCATCCGTTAGCCGCAATCGGCACAGGTTTATTATCTATGGAGGAACCATGAGCGATTTGATTGAAAGAATAGCTGAACTTAAAAAGCAAGGCAGAAGTTTCTGCATCGCCACCGTGGTGGCTGCTGAAGGCGCCACGCCCCGTAAAGCGGGCGCCAGGGCGCTTATTTTTCCAGATGGATCATTGGAAGGTACAGTTGGTGGCGGTAATATCGAACTGCAAGCCATTCAGATTGCGCTGCAGGTGTTGAATTCCCAACGGCCATTATTGCAGAAATTTGAGCTGGAAGAATTGGAAGTCGGCGGCATGATTTGCGGCGGATCCATGACCCTGTTTTTTGAGCCAGTGTTGCCCGATCGCATGTTGACCATTTTCGGTGGCGGACATGTTGGCCGATCCGTGGCGCGAGTGGCTCATGAAGCGGGCTGGAAAGTCCGCGTGGTCGACGAGCGAGAAGGCGTGCTCGATCCGCAATGGTTTCCCCAGCAGGCTGAATTGATCGTTAAAAAATATTTGGATTTTATTCACGGCCAAAATTTTGGACCCAATGATTGGCTGGTTATCGTGACGCCGAAGCATGGCAATGATGAACAAGTGCTGCAGGCAGTGATCCACTCGGATGCGGCCTACATCGGCATGATGGGCTCACCGAAAAAGGTCGCAGAGGTGATGAATAACTTGAAGTCCAGAGGGATTTCGCCTGAAATTCTTGAAAAAGCCTTCGCTCCCATCGGGTTGAACATTGCCTCGCAAACCCCTGGGGAAATTGCGGTTTCAATCGTAGCGGAAATGCTGGCAGTACTAAATCAGGTAAAGCAGATCAAAAGTTTTTCGCTCAAGGAGGAACACTGATTCCATCGATCCAAGCAATGGAATCAGCAATGTCGCCAAATTACTGCTTGCAATTGGCACTGAAATTGGCTATATTTTCGCAGCAACAAGCAAATCAGCCAATTTTCAAAAAATCACAGAACTCAAAATGTCATTCCTGCGAAGGCAGGAATCTTTGACTGTATCGCTTTTGTCATGAGATGCCTACATGTGCAGGCATGACATTCCGTTTTCTTGTCGTTCCTGCGCATGCAGGAATCTTTGGACTGAATCCCCTGCTCATGGGATGCCTGCATTCGCAGGCATGACAAATTCATATTGCGCAGTCAATTATTTCGAAGATGCCTGGCCGCAAACGGCCAAGGGCATCAAATGGTCAAACAAACAGAAAGAACAAATCTCATGGAACCCGAAAAAATCCTCGGCGAACCCCCCATGCCCGATGCCGAGAAATGGCATGAGTACGGCTTCCAGATGCAACAGGAGACCCCGAACCGATTAGAAGACGCTGCCAAATTTCTCGCAGGCATGATCTCTATCTCGTTAACGCTGACCATCCCCAATTTAGACAAACTGCTCCAGATGTTCTATCAAACTTTTTGGATCAAGATCGGCT
>JAPDQM010000037.1:0-31747 GCA_034505795.1 Candidatus Zhuqueibacterota bacterium | reverse complement strand
GGCGTTGGCCAAAATCGAGGGTGCCAGAATCACCGAAATGGTGGTAGCGCACCACCCGCGCAAGTTTGGCAAGTCCAAATATAACATCACCCGCACGTTCCGAGTGATCGTGGATTTGATGGCGATGAATTTGTTCATTCGTTATCTGCAAACCCCCTTGCGTTTCTTTGGCAAAATCGGGGCATTGTTCATCACATTCGGTTTGATTTCCATTCTTTGGATGATGTATCGGGTCTATCTATTTCATAAGCCGATGATTGATATTAATATTTTATTGACATCGCTTTTTTTATTTATGGCAACGGGAGTGCAGTTTTTCGTTTGGGGATTGTTGGCCGATCTAATTGTCCGAACAGGCAAGCGGCGAAGCGTTTACCTGACCGAGACGCCGCTGAACGGCAAGACAACACTAAAGGATGCGACAACGCCAGCGGCCGAATAACAGGGGCTGCCCGGAGCGATTTGTTGGTGATAGGTTTTTGATTTGCTGCCCTGGCGTTAGAGTAATTTTTGGTTGAGGAAAAATTAAAAGCTAGCATAGAATCAATTGAAGAGAAGGGACTATGGCGATCACTACGAGTATTGGGACCGAGAAAAGGGTGATCATGGAAAAAGTGAGCACTGGGTCGGCCGATGTGAAAATTTCGGTTATTGTTTCGATTTACAATATGGAGGCCGATATTGAGCAGTACTTTCAGACGCTACAAAGCACGCTGGACGGCTTGGGTGAGAAATACGAGATCATTTTCATTGATGACAATAGCGTGGATGGTACTTATAATAAATTGATCAAAATTGCGCGGCAGCATCCCCAGGTAAAGTTGATCAAGATGCGATCGCATTTTGGCGAAGCATCGGCGTTCGAGGCTGGCTTCAAATTGTCGTTAGGAGAATGCATTGTTTTCTATACCACCCGCGTGCGACCGGATGCTCGAGACTTGCCGGGGCTGCTGGCCAAATTGCGAGAAGGTTTTGACCTGGTAGTAGGCTGGCGTTCGCCGCGCAAAGATGGCGTACTAAATAAGATGATTTCGTCGGTGTTTAACTTCATCATGCGCAAAATTTCAGGCCTGAAATTGAAAGATATCAATAGTGGAATTCTTGTGGTGCGGCGGAACGTGATTGAAAACATCCAGATTTACGGTGGGCTGAATCAGTTCATTCCAATTCTGGCTAAGAAACAGGGGTATCGCATAACTGAGGAAAAGATTGCCCAACTGGCCGGAACATTCCGCAAATCCAAATCGCTCAGCGAATATCTGCAGCGAAGTTTAGATATATTGACGGTGATTTTTCTTACCAAATATTCAAAAAAGCCGATCCACTTTTTGGGGTTTGTGGGCGGCGTGCTGGTGGTCGTAGGGGGCATCATTGATTTGTATCTCTTTTTCTATCGGATTTTGGGATATGGCTCAATCGCAGGCCGGCCGTTGCTGCTGTTGGGCGCGCTGTCCCTGGTGATTGGGATTCAGATGATTGCCATGGGATTGATTGGGGAAATGATTATCTTTACTCATGCGGGGGATATTCAGGAGTACAACATTGAAGAAATCATCGAATAGCAGACCGGAGAACGACTTAAAAATTGCCGTAATCATTCCGGCCTACAACGAAGAGAAGACGATTGCCAATGTCGTCAATGAATATCGGCAGGCGCTGCCCGAAGCGAGCATCTATGTGGGCGACAACAATAGTCGCGATCAGACCGCTGCTTGTGCCAGAGCCGCCGGGGCCGAGGTGATCCCTTGTGAGCAACAGGGTAAAGGCAATGCCGTTCGACGGATGCTTGATGTGGTGGATGCTGATATCTATGTGATGATCGATGCGGATGAAACTTACAGTGCAGCGAATGTGAGAGAGTTGCTGCTGCCGGTGATGGCCGGGCAGGCCGATATGGTGGTGGGCGAGCGGCGGCAGGTTTCGAAACGGGCGTTTTCTCTCTCGCATAAAATTGGCAACACGATTTTGACTACGATCTTGAATCGGATTTTCAAGGTCAAGCTGAAAGACATCCTCTCCGGTTATCGCGTGATGAGCCGTCGGATGGTGGATAATCTGGTGTTATTGGCTGAGGGGTTCGAGATCGAAACCGAGCTGACGATTCGGTCATTGCAAGAACGCTATAAGATTCTGGAAATCCCCATCGATTATCGGAATCGGCCCGAAGGTTCCGATTCCAAGTTGAATACGTGGGGCGATGGATTTTTGATCCTTTATACCATCATCACGCTGTTTCGGGATTATAATCCCATGCTGTTTTTTGTCGGTCTGTCGCTGTTATTTTTGGGGGCAGGTTTGGTGAGTGGGAGCTATATTTTTATCATATATTTGAAGACCGGTCTGATGTATCATATCGGTTTGGCAATTTTTACGGCCTTGAGTATTATGCTATCGGCAATCATTTTTATGATGGGGCTATTGTTGGATTCGTTCCGAAATAGCTGGCGCTTAACGCAGGAGAGCATGCGCCGCAATCGGTTTTTAATTCGGAAAATACTGGCATCAAAATAGAATCGAGTTTTCGCTTTTGACCATTGTCTTGCATGATCAATAGGGCAAGCGATTCTTGATCGCTCATGTGGGCTAACTTTGCAGCCAATCGGGACATCATCAAAACTGCCGATGCTTGGGGATTTCTGAGTCGAAATTATTGAAGCTGAATTTCAAAGGTACCAACTGTGACTGTTCTGTTTTATTGTAGCAAGTTTCCGCCATTGGCAGGCGGAGCAGGAACCAACGCCCATTACATGGCAAAATACCTGAGCGAACGAGGCCATCGGGTGCTCATTGTTTGTGAACATGCACCTGGTTTGAAGAAATTTGAGCAGATCAATGACAATTATCTGGTTCATCGGGTGTCGATCCCATTCTTGAAAAATCGAGGTTCAGGCAGCTATTTTTTGCTCCTATGCCTGGGTATCGCTATGAAGGGCATCAGGCTCAGTTGGCGGGAAAAACCGGATCTGTTGCATCTATTTGATGCGGCGACCGGCATAGCTGGCCTGATCACGAAATTATTCGTCTGGAAGCCCAGTTTGTACCTTTTTGGGGGGAGCATTGTCTATGAGTACATGTGCAATGCATATCGCGGCAATGGCTGGGATCCGACATTGGGCGAGAATTATACCTGGGAACATGCGCGCGGGATTTCAAAGTTGCTACTGCTGATCGAAAAGCAGTTTTTCCTGCGCAACGATCGAGTGTACACCAATGCCCAATATCTGGCAGACATGTTAAAGCAGCATTTGCATCTGGACAGCGACAGGGTGAGGTTGATTTATAACGGGATTGATACCGCTCTATTGAAGAAAGAAAATTTTGCGGACATTAAAAGTGCCATCGGCGTCAGGCGGATGATCTATGTAGGGGTGCGCTTCGTGAAATATAAAGCATTGGATGTGCTGATCAAAGCGGCCAAACCGATTCTGGACGAACTGGATGCGCATCTGATAATTGGTGGCAATGGACCAGAGGAGCAGGCACTGAAGCAACTGGCGGCTGGCCAATCCCGCATCAAATTTCTGGGCAATTTGAATTGGGAGAAAAACATTGAATATGTTCGCTCGGCAGATGTTTATGCTTTGCCAACGCTGGTGGACAAAACTCCCAATTGTATCATGGAAGCACTGTCACTGGAGCGGCCGTGCATCACCACGAATATCGATGGCGTAAAGGAATTGATCCCCGATGGCGGCGGTTTGTTGATTCAACCGAACGATATTGCGGGGTTGCAGGAGAGGATCCGCTGGGTTTTTGAACATCCGGACGAAGCCAGAGCCATGGGAAGTACAGCCAGGCAATATATGGTTCAGGAATTCGATTGGAAATTGACCTGCCAACGCATCGAGGGCATTTATCAGGAGTTGCTCCGCGACCGAAGCCGCTCCCAGCGGCGAAAAGATGAGACGGATTCCTTAGAAAAATGATGAATAGAATTTTAGTAATATCTGGAATATTCGATGAAAATCGCTTATATTGAAGAGCTATTTAAATTGGTGCCGCACGGTGGGATTGCCGTGTGGTCAAAACGACTGACGGATTATCTGGCGACCGCAGGCCATGAGGTGAGAATTTTTTCTTACAGCGATGGGATCGACAATCCGTTGCCGGCTTTTTTGAACGTCTTTCCCAATTTGCGAGAAATCTTCATCTATCCGGTGATGGGGAAGAAAGCCGTTCAGAAATTAGACCAGCAGTTCGATCTTGTACAGTGCGTATCGCCGCATACGCTGGTGGCGAGCAAACCCAATATTCCTGCAGTGATTTCGGTGCATTATTTGATTTCACGGCAGGCGGTGATGCTGGGCAAGTATTTGCCGAAGCAGTATAAAGTTTTTTTTAATTTTTTTTCTTATCATCTGTTTCGCCATTTTGAAGCTCGTGGGTTTCAACATGCCGATTGCATCACCGTTTCCAGGCAGGCATATAAAGACTACTTGATCCAACGGATGAAAGTGCCAGCGGAAAAGATCAGAATTGTTAAATATGGGATCGATCATGAGTTTTTTCGGCCGGCCACAACCAGGGCGAATGATAAACGAATGGCGCTGTTCGTAGGCCGCGGCTCGTTGCCCAAAGGATTTGACACGCTGGTGAAAGCCGCCAGCAAAATTAAAGGACAGGTATTGGCAGTGGCGTCTCAGATTCCGAAGTCACTGCAGCAACAAATTTCTCGCCTGCCCAATTTTGAGGTCAGAACCGGCCTGTCGCATGAGGAACTGCGCGAATTGTATCAGAAGGCCACGGTGTATGTGATGCCATCGTTGACCGAAGGTAGCCCGATTACCACATTAGAGGCGATGGCCTCGGGCCTGCCGGTGGTCTGCACGGCTGAAGGCAGCGGCGAATATATCGAAGATGGGATCAATGGCTTTGTGGTACCGTTCAAGGATGAAAATCAGATCGCAGATCGAGTCAATTATCTATTTGAACACCCAGAACTATGCCGGGAATTTGGAACTTTTAATCGGCAAAAGGTTGAAACAGAATTAACTCTACCGGTGATTGCCAACCAAATTCAAGGCATTTATCGAGAATTGCTCCAATCGAAGAGTGCAGCTTAATTTTATCGTCAACATGATTGGGCCCGCAAGTTTCATTTAAAGCCGCAATTTTCTTGGGAGAACAAGTTTGTCGGCATACTGAACAGCTTGTAAATCTATCGTTACGGTTTTATTAACCAAAGAGTATTGTCAATTCGGAGGGAAAATCCAAAAATGAGTTGGTCGAACAAACAGGTTTTAGTCACCGGCGCCAGCGGATTCATTGGCAGCCATCTAACAGAGGAGTTGGTGCTGTTGGGCGCTAAAGTTCGGGCGCTGGTGCATTATAACTCTCGAAATCACTGGGGCCACCTGGAGACGCTGCCTGCGGCGATCAAACAAGAGATTGAGATTGTTCTGAGCGATATTCAAGATCCATACGCGATGCCCAAAGCGGTAGCGGGTTGCGATGTGGTGTTTCACCTGGCCGCACTGATCGCCATCCCGTACTCCTATCGGGCGCCCATGTCCTACGTGGACACGAATGTGAAGGGCACACTGAACATCATGCAGGCCTGTCTGGCGCAAAACGTGGGCAAAATTGTGCATACGTCTACCAGTGAAACCTACGGAACCGCAATTTATACGCCCATTGACGAACGGCATCCCTTGCAGGGGCAATCGCCCTATTCTGCCAGCAAGATTGGTGCGGACAAAATTGCGGAGAGCTTCTGGTTATCGTTCGATCTGCCGGTGGCGACCATTCGGCCATTCAATACCTATGGTCCCCGACAATCGGCGCGGGCGGTCATTCCAACGATCATTACGCAGGCGTTGACCCGGAACGAGGTACATCTGGGGGCGCTGGATCCGGTACGAGATTTGAATTTCGTGAAGGATACGGTGGCTGGCTTTATTAAAATTGCGGAGTCGGATCGATCTATTGGTGAGGTGATCAATATCGGTTTTGGCCAGGGGATTACCATTGGCGATCTGGCCACGAAAATTTTCAAGCTACTGGGCCGCGAGGCCAAAATCGTAAGCGACCCCGCGCGCCTTCGTCCCCCTAAAAGCGAGGTGTTGAAATTGATCTGCGACAATCGCAAAGCCAAGCAGCTTTTGAACTGGCAGCCCAATTATACTCTCGATCAAGGGCTGGAAGAGACCATTGCCTACGTTCGGGAGAACCTGGATTTGTACAAATCAGAACTTTATAATCTGTGAGAGGTTTTTATGCAAGCCGTAATCTTAGCCGGGGGGAAAGGCACACGCTTGAAGCCATACACGACGATTTTGCCGAAGCCATTGATGCCGATCAATGACAAACCCATTCTGGAGATTGTGATCCGCCAGTTGAAAAAGTTTGGGTTTGATCAGATCATCATCGCCGTAGGACATCTGGCCGAGCTGATTGAGGCCTATTTTGGTGACGGCAGCAAATGGGGCGTCCAGATTTCTTATTCGCGAGAGGACAAACCGCTGGGAACTGCTGGGCCGTTGACGTTGATCCCGAATCTGGCTGATACGTTTTTGATGATGAACGGCGATATTTTGACCGATCTAAATTATGCTGAGCTGATGAGGTTTCATAAAGATTACAATGGTCAAATCAGCATTGCCACCTACAACAAAGAGGTGAAGATCGATCTTGGCATTTTAAAAGTGAATGAACAACACGAGATTTATGAATATATCGAAAAGCCCACGCTGGTGTACCAGGTGAGCATGGGAATTTATATCATTGAGAAACGCCTGCTGCAACTGATTCCCAGAGGGGAGTATTTTGATCTGCCAGATTTGATCAAGCTTTCTTTTAAACATCAGTTGAAGGTGCTCAGCTACCCTTTTAGCAAGTACTGGCGGGATATTGGACGGAAAGAGGATTATGAACTGGCGCTGGAAGAGTGCGAACGGTTCAAGATCGACTCCATTGCATAATTGATCAGGCAACTTAGGGATTATGGAAACCATCGAGACATCAAGCAAGAATCATTCATCGAAGATCGTCAACTTTATATTTATGGCGCTGGTTGCTGTCGGTCTGGTGCTGATTGTTTATAAAAACAAAGATAATTTCAGCCAGTATCAGGACGCGTTGATGAATATCAATTACTGGACGATGCTGGTTGTTTTGCTATTGACCGTAGTTGCTATTTTGTTTCGAAATTGGAGCTGGTATTTTTTGCTACTACCGGTCAAAAAAGATATTTCGTTTCTGAACCTGTTTCGAATTTCCATCAACGCACTGGTGGCTGATTTTACTGTGCCCGGAAAATTGGGGGTTCCCGTCAAAGCGATTTTGCTAAAGAAAACGGAAAGTATTGAGGTGGGCAATTCGCTGCCCTCGATTTTTGGGGAAATTTTTATCGAGCATTCATCGGCGATTTTTATCGCAGCGATCAGTGTGCTTATCGGCGGACATTTGACGATATTTTTTCAAGCAATGCAAAACATCGTCCAGGCGCAGGGTATTCTGCAATATGCGCTGATTTTGATCGGAATGCTCGGCACGTTGCTGTTGATTGGTTGCATTTTCAGGAAGAAATTGCAGCGAATTAATTTTGTCCAGAATTTCATCCATACGTTTCACATCACCAGGAAACGCCTGGACTATTTATCGCTGAGCTATTTCATTACCATTGTCAACCTGATCGTGAGCTACTATGTGGTCTGGTTGGTGTTGCGGACTTTGGGACATCCGGAGATCGAAATTACATTTATTATTTTTGCGGGTACAATTACCAATTTAATCAGTCTCATTTCACCTATTCCTGGGGGAGTTGGGGTGAAAGAAATAACTATCTATGGAATGTATGATCTCTATTTTCACTTAGGGGGAATTGCCTTCCTGGCGTTATTGATCATGCGACTGGTTACATATCTGTCCCTGTTCCTTTGCTTTCTGAGCGAACGAGCATTTTCGGGACTTATATTGGCGAGAAAGAAAAAAGAATATGTTCTCACGCCTTAAGCATCCTTGACCAACTCACCCGAGAATTTATTCTGAATTTTTCCTGAACAAAACCCAGTTTCAATCCATGCGACTGATCATCAATTTTGGTGCATTATAGATATGATCAAGAAAGATACAACAACGCTCTGGTTTTATCTGTTAATTGCGGCCATTGCCGGATATATTGTCATCATCACCTATCTGAGCATCCTGCGGCTGGAGAGCTTTTCGGCCTCGGTCTATGACCTTGGCATCATGATCCAGACCATCTGGAATACCAGCCAGGGCTATTTGCTGCAAGAAAGCGTAAACATGGGCTATCCCATGATGCGCTTCTGGATGGCTCACTGGGAATTCATTTATGTTTTAATTGCCTTGATCTACAAGTTGTTGCCCTCAACTTATACGATCCTCTTCCTTCAAACTGCGGTCGTGGGCCTGGGTGCGCTGCCAATTTACTGGCTGGCAAAAGAAAAGTTGCATCACGAACCCATCGCCTTCGCCTTTGCCCTGGGCTATTTGCTTTACCCGGCTATCCAGAATGCGAATCTGGCAGATGTGCATGGTGTCACCTTCGCGGCTTCGTTTCTTTTGTATGCATTTTATTTTCTGCAGCAACGGAGACGGGGTCTATTTGCCCTTTTTGCCATCCTGGCGATGCTGTCGCGTGAGGATTCGGCATTGGTATTGTTTATGATGGGGGGCTATGCGTTCGTTGAATTGCGTGAGCGAAAGCAAGGATTGCTGATTGCCATCATCAGTGGCCTTTGGTTCTTGATCTGGTACAAACGGATGACTATTCGGGCGCTGTTAGGCCTGCCGGAATTTGTCATTATGGAAGGCGCCGAGGCCCATTGGGATCACCTCGCCCATATGGCGCAGGACCCATTATACATCTTCAAATTTTTGGCAAAAAAATACAACATCTATTATTTTATTTTCCTATTCGGGCCAGTGCTGTTGCTCAGTTTTTTTGATCTGAAAACATTGCTGATCACCACGCCCATGTTTGCCATCAACCTGCTGAGCAGTTATTATTACACGCATGACGTGGAGCATTATTACAGTGCCACCATTGCTCCGTTCATTTTTATTTCAGCTATTTTGGGCACGCGGCGACTGTTGGGCAATTTCAAAGATGCCCGCCAGATCCGGCGCCGTTTGGACTTTTTGTCAATCGCTATCGTTGCAGCCGGGCTGGCGTTTTTTGTGATGAAATCAAATGTCTTTGATGTCAAAAAGTGGCAAATCACTGAGCATCATCGGGTCATTAAAAGAATCATGCGACTGATTCCTTCTGAGGCATCGCTCTCGGCGGAGCACAAGTTGCTGGTGCACACCGCCGCTCGACGTGAACTTTATGTCTTCAACGACAATGTGGGGCAGGTGGATTATATTTTGTATGATTTCTATGCTCCGAGAGTCAATATTGTCAACCGCCGACAATTCAACATCCCATTCACCTGGCCGGATAACGATTCCATTCGGAAAGTGTTGCAGGATGCACGGTACGGAATTGTGGCGTATGAAGACGGCGTTTGCTTGTTCCAGAAAGGGGCCGATTTTCAAATTGGATTGCAGAAACTGGCATTGGCCAGCGTCGATGAAATTCCTACTTTGGTTCAACAAGAGATCGGTTCGGGGGTTACTTTTATGGGTTATCGGCAGCATCCTTTGCTAAAATACTACTATGAAGTGCAACGCCTAGGGGATATCGCCTGGAAACGAGCGCTGCATATCACCGCTTACTGGCAGACAGCGGTTGTACTGCCAGATGCTGCCAGGTGGAAATTCAAATTGGAGCATGGATCAACGGTCTTGTTGAAAGAACATGCTCCGGTGTTTGGTGCCTATCCGCTTTCACGATGGCAAACGCAGGAGATTCTCCGGGATGAAATTTTCTGGGAGCTGCCTGATGGCATGGAACCAGGCATTTATCAGCTTTCAGTTAACCTGGGCTCTTCGGAGCCGGCAGATCATTTCGTTCCTTTGCTGGAAATAGAAATCAAGTGAACAGGATTGCCTAACCAAATGTTGCGGATGATTTCTCCAGAGCGGGGAGGCCTGATGAGGGGGTTATCATTGCATCCAAAATTTTAACTGGTTGAATTGGACTGAAAATTACTGAACATGGCATTAATTTGATGAGGGAGGCAAAATGAGTATCTGGAAAATACCGCTGTTCGATAGTGATATCGGTGAAGCCGAGATTGAAGCAGCCACTCGCGTGATGAGGTCCAAGTGGTTGACCATGGGCGATGTGACCAGGCAATTCGAAGAGCGATTTTGTGAGCAGCTTGGCGTGAGAAACGCACTGGCGGTATCCAACGGCACTACCGCCTTGCATCTGGCCAATGTGGTACTGGGACTCGGCCCGGGCGATGAGGTGATTGTGCCATCATTGACATTCGTGGCTACGGTGAATTCGATCCTGTATACTGGGGCTACGCCTGTGTTTGCCGATGTATCGGGACCTAATGATCTGAATATTTCGCCGGCTGACATCGAAAAGAAGATTACCTCCAGAACCAAAGCCATCATGGTAGTGCATTATGCTGGCTATCCCTGTGACATGCCTCGCATCATGGAGATCGCCAGGAGGCACAATTTGTATGTGATCGAAGACGCTGCTCATGCTCCCGGCGCCAGCATTGCTGGGCAGAGCGTGGGCATGTTCGGCGATTGCGGTTGCTTTAGTTTTTTTTCCAATAAAAATATGGCGACGGGCGAAGGCGGCATGTTGGTGACCCGCCGCGATGATCTGGCGGCGCGCATCAAATTGCTGCGGTCCCATGGGATGACTTCATTGACGCTGGATCGCTATAAAGGACATTCGTTTTCGTATGATGTCGTGGCTTTGGGATATAATTATCGGGTCACGGAAATTTGCTCGGCCATTGGTCTGGTGCAACTGGAAAAATTGACTGCCAACAATCAGCGACGAGCTGAACTGGTAGCCTATTATCGTTCTGCGCTGGCAGAGGTATCGGACATTACGGTGCCGTTTGAGCAACATGTCGGCACATCGGCCTTTCATATTCTGCCGATCCTGTTGCCGCCGGGGGCCGATCGTCAGGCGTTCATGAACTTTTTGAAAGAGCAAGGCATTCAGACCAGCATTCACTACCCGCCGGTGCATCGGTTTACGTTCCATCGCCAGTTTGTTCGTAGCGGTGATGAGCTGCCGCAGACCGAGAGCCTGGCGCTGCGAGAGGTGACATTGCCGCTTTATCCAGCCCTGACTGAGCAGCAGATCGACTATATTGCGGCAACTGTCAGGCAGTTTTTCGGACAGCGGGGCTAACTATATCCAGCAATAGCGATGGCAGATGAAGATTTGTGAACTCACGAATGAGCGACTGGCGAAATTTTTTGAATTTAATCAAAGGATCAATCCGACTCAGCCGCATATTGTGGAGCGATTGCAATGGCAAATTTTCGACAACCCTCGACTGGCGAATGCCATGCAACCGTGCGTATTATTGGCGACCAATGATCAGAATCAGTTGATTGGGCAGCATCTGCACAATCCGATGGAATATCATTGGGGTGGCAAAACGCATTGCGGTTTTTTTGGATATGATTTTTACGTCGATTCCGCTTATCGCGGCCAGGGAATTGGGAAAGCATTGGCGGCGGCAAGTGACCAAAAATTTTTCCCCCATTGGGGCCTGGGTGTTGCGGAGCGCTCAAAGAAAATTTTACTCGCATTGAAAAACAGAGTGGTTGGAAAACTCTATATTTTTGTCTGGCTCCGAAACCCTCTGTTCCCGCTGCACCTGGCAAAAGATGTTTTGTTGAAATCTAACCGTCGCTTAAAAAAGCTGACGCAACGGCCGTTCTCGTTTCCGGCGGAAGTGATGGTTGGTGGCCGGCGCTTTCGTTTGGTGGATAGCTTGCCGCAGCCCGAAACAGATCAGTGGCCCAACGACGTGCTGCGATTTTCTCGTTCGAGTGATTTTTTGCAATGGCGTTTTTTTCATCCACAGCATCGTTATGCTGCGTATGTGCTGGATGACCCTGGCGCGACGACCTATCTCGTGGTCAGAATGATTCGGGCGAGAGGACTGTACCTGCTGGCGCTGGTGGATTATCATGTTCCATATGGCAATAGCGACAGGTTTCGATTGATCGTGCAGGCGGCCAAATTGTTGGCCAGGCTAACACGAGCGGATGGTGTTTTTACCATGAGTTCATATCAGATGTTTGATGAAGACTTAAGGCAAGAGCGATTTTTCAAGCGACGGCAGCCAATAGACATCTTAACCAACGCACCGCTGGTCGTTTCGCCAAAGAGAATTGAACGCCGCCAATTCATGGTTGCCACCATGGCAGATTCTGATCTGGATTTTTATTTTGATTTTATTTAATCAAGTCATTGGGCAGGATTGACGCAATGATCGGAATGAACGGATGATGCTGATGGTTTTGGGAACATATTGGGTTCTGGCGGTTGAAGCATCTGGTTCAACTGGGGCCAGGCGACACGAAAATGCTCGACCACCAAATGGGAACCGCTAACGAAGTTAGATCTGAGTTGCTGAATTCTGGCAAGCTCTATTTGTAGTTTTAATCAATCAAAAGTTTCATGCTAGGATCAATACTCTCAGGTTTCAGAAGTTTCGCCACCAGTTACATGAGAATAATAAGAGTTGAACTTGCGCATGCGGCGGCATTGGATAACTCGACCTTGGCATCCAAAATGCGGACGAGCGGTGCATGCTGCGTTTATTAGGAATGCGCGATAAGAGTTGAATTTTTAGTGAACGTTTGGCTGATGATGGGTCTTGCGTTGGAATCGGGGAGCGACAGCCGATAATCGCATACGATGCATATTGGAGGGAATCGAATAAATTGAATCATATAAAGCTAATCATACGGAACCTGCTGGGCGGCATTTTTGCGGCGGGCCTGATGCTATTCGGTGTGTATCGGCGCGCCAAAAGACGGGCGATGACACAGCCGCAAGTGACACCGTTGTTTTTTCATACGATCGGCAAAGACCTGTTCAGAAAATGCATGCTTTGGTTAAAAAAGAATGGCTATGTGTTCATTTCCACCGATGAACTGGTTGAGATTATCAAACATCGTCGACCAATGCCCCCAAAAGCGGTCTGGATCACCTTTGATGATGGCTGGAAAGAGAACATGGACACGGTAATTCCTGTGATTGTGGAATTGAATATTCCGGTTACATTTTTTATCTCCACCGATCCGGTAGAGCACAGTGGCGTTTTTTGGTGGAGCTATGTTACTCGATACGGGAGATATCTGCCAGCCGCTTATAATAATTTAAAAAAGCTGCAAGCGATTGATGAAAAACGACGAAGGGAGCTGATCGAAAATCTGGAAGCGAAATTCAATGGCAGGTTAAAGCGAGAAGCAATGGAGGTGAAAGATGTAATCAGCCTGGCTAGCAAGCCTCAGATTACCATCGGCTGCCATACGGCGCATCACGTGGTGATGTCTAATTGTACGGACGAGCAACTGGCTCAGGAGATAATTGCCTCTCGGCAAAAATTAGAAGAGTGGACTGGCAAAAGCATCATTTATTTCTGCTATCCGGATGGTTTTTTCAATGATCATGTGAAAGAAATTGTCAAAAGACACGGCTTTGAGCTGGCGGCCAGCACCGAAAATCGTTATATTACCGGCCAGGAAGATCCTTTTTCAATGCCGAGATTCTGGGTTCGGGGGGAAGGATTTTTGGCGGAAGCCAAATGTCAGATGTTAGGCATTTGGGTGCCATTTATGTGGAAGCTACAAAAGTGGCTGGATATTGATAGTAATCTGGAGACAATGTTCCAAAGTATTTCCAAGACATTGGCCGAATATTTTTAACATTGAGAAAGTGGGTAAATATGCGAATCGCGATTATGGGAATTCGTGGCATTCCGGCGAATTATGGTGGGTTTGAGACGTTTGCAGAAGAGCTGAGTACGCGGCTGGTGGAAAAGGGCCATCAGGTTACAGTTTATGGTCGTTCCAATATCATCAAATACAGTGAGCGTTATTACAAAGGCGTGGAACTGGTGGTTCTGCCCACGATCAGTCATAAATATTTTGATA
Source organism: Candidatus Zhuqueibacterota bacterium (assembly GCA_034505795.1). GTDB lineage: Bacteria > Zhuqueibacterota > Zhuqueibacteria > Thermofontimicrobiales > Thermofontimicrobiaceae > Thermofontimicrobium_A. The sequence goes on along the minus strand of JAPDQM010000037.1, from coordinate 17,743 downwards.
CTGTGGCGCATACGTTTCTCTGTGTGTTTCATGCATTGACACGGAAGTTTGATGTTGTCTTAATTTGTAACAGCGCCAATGCGATTTTTTCGTTTGTGCCGCGCTTGAAAGGGCAGAAGGTGGCGGTCAATGTTGACGGACTGGAGTGGCAACGGGACAAATGGAACCTGGCGGGGCAATTATTTTATCGCATTTCTGAATTTTTGGCAACATTTTTGCCTGATCAGGTGGTCACGGATTCGACCTTCATTCGGGAGTACTATTGGCGGCGGTTCAAGAAATTTTCGACCTACATTCCCTACGGCGCGCCGACGCAAAAAGTCCCCACCCTGGAGGTGCTCAAAAAGTTCAAGGTAGAACCAAATCGCTATATTCTCTATGTGAGTCGCTTGGAGCCGGAAAATAATGCCCATCTGGTGGTGAAGGCGTTTGAGCAGGTCAAAACGGATTTGAAGCTGGTGGTGGTTGGTGATGCGCCTTATAGCACCAAATATATCCAGGACCTGAAGTCGACCAAAGATCCACGGATCATTTTTACCGGCTATGTGTTTGGCCAGGGATATCGGGAATTTCAATCTCATGCCTATTTTTATGTGCAGGCCACTGAGGTGGGAGGAACTCATCCGGCCTTGCTCGAGGGAATGGGATTCGGTAATTGTGTTTTAGCCAATGATGTTCCAGAGCATCGTGAAGTGATGCGGGACAGTGGTATTTTCTTCAAGACCAGCCAGCAGGACGATCTGCGGGATAAGATGCAATATCTGGTTGATCATCCAGAGGTGGTGAAGGCCTATCAGGCTAAAGCCGTGGCTCGCATTGAGGAAGCATATACCTGGAATCGCATTGCCGATCAATACGAAGGCCTATTTTCTAAAATGAACGGGCGATAGCGATCAGCAGATGGAAAGTTGCAATAGCAGATAGAAGGCGAGGATTACCAGCGTGGCAAAAGGAAATTTACACAGCAACTTCTGGCAGCGACATCAAACGATGATGATGCTCAGCGGCATTATGCTGCTGGCATTGCTATTTCGGCTGTTTCTATTCCGGTATCGTTTTGCCATTGGATTTGATGAGCCACATTATCTGCAATTGGCGATGAGCGGGCGATTGAATGGGCTGCGGGAGATGTGCCATCCCTATTGGCCGCCCGTCTTCCCGGCATTTATTGCCCTGTTTTCCTGGGTGATTTCAGATTTGGAACTGGCAGGTCGGTTGGCCTCCGCCATCATGGGCAGTGCGCTGGTGGTGCCGATCTTTTACCTGACCGGTGAATTCTATCCCCGACGAGTGGCGACAATTTCGGCATTGCTGATTGCCTGCAATCCGCTGCTGGCATTTATGAATACATCGATCATGGTGGAGTCGACCTTCATGATGCTGGCCATTTCCGGAATTGCGCTGAGCTGGCAGGCGGTCAAGCGCGGATCAGTTATTTTGGTCGCCATTGCAGCCATGCTCTGGAGCGCTGCCTATCTGACGCGACCGGATGGCATCGGCTTTCTGTTGATTTTCCTGGGATTCCTGCCTATCCGACTACTGTTTCAGCGCCAGCCAGGTCAGTGGAAAAAAACGGTAGTTTTTATGGCGATAGCAGTCGCCTGCTTTGCCATCACCTCTGCGCCGTATGTGGCTTATTTGCATCAGCAGATCGGCAAATGGAGCCTCAGCCTGAAATGGGAGGTGGGCCGCATCGATATCGATCAGTTCCGCAGCCTGTCCAATGATAATCACTGGCTGCCAGTGGATATGGCCTATCATCTGGGAGATTTTACCAGAATTCACGAGTTGCCAGAGTTTTCGCAGCAAATGCAAACAAACCACTATTTGGCCCTGAAAGAAAAGGCCGAAAATTTTTATCAGATATTGAATGGCGCCATTCCCAGATTGCTATCCAGCTTCTTGCTCATTTTGTTGACGGTGGGTTTTTGTCGCGTGAATTTCACCTCGGATCGAATCTGGTTGACGGTTTATTTGATTGCAATCCTGAGTTTTTTCTGGTTTGTCGTTGTGCCGTTGTTCTATGTCAATGATCGCTACTTAATTCCAGTGTTGCCGCTGTGCTTCATTTGGATCGGACAGGGGCTCGATCAACTCTATCGATGGCTGCTCAGTTTGGTCGCCAGGACGAAATTATTCGCGGGACAACAGATGAGTCAGCAACTACTGGTAGGGCTGGGAATTAGTGGCTTGGTGTTGGGATTGGCCTATTTGCCCGATCTCGGCCGGGTGGTAACGTTGGAGCGGCATTCCCGTGATATCTGGACGGATGCCATTGAACATCGAAAGGCAGGGGAGTGGCTCAAGCACCAATCGCCAACCCCGCCGATCCTGATGGCGCAAAACCATTCGATTGATTTTTATGCGGGCAATTATAATATTCGGGAGTCGATCAATATCCCGCGCAATGAATGGCCGCGGGTGCTGGAATATGCCAGGTATCGGCAGGCACAATATCTGATCATTAATGAGAGGTATTGCCAGGAGTGGTATCCGGAATTGCTATTCTTGCTGCGGGAAGAAAATATTCCGGCTGAACTAAAATTGGTATATAAAAATATTGACCCTGTGTCGGGTCTGAAGCTTTTGATTTATCAGTTCACATCATCAGCGCCCATGAGTTGATATGCTAAAGAAATACGAACCTTTGATTTTAAAAGCCTTTGTTTTCTTGATTCCCTACAATCTGGGGGCGGGATTCTATGAGGGAACGAGAATTATCTTTGCCAGCGATATTTTTCTGTTTCTACTGATTGCAGCATGGCTGGTGGAGACCAATGGCTTTCAAAAAGGACGGTTGTACACCGTAGGTGCTTTCCGGCCGGCGTTGTATATGATCGGCTGGAGCGTGTTTGGCGTATTGTTTGCGATCTCCCAGATCATCGGAGGCATGGCGCTATTCTGGGAGATCAAAGCGTTTATATTTTATCTTTATGTGACCAATAAAGTCATCACGCGTGAACGCCTGAGAATTCTGGTGGATTACCTATTGATTGGGATTGGAATTCAAGGAATTATCGGTCTGGCACAAAAAATTAAAGGTGGGCCGTTGGGACTGGATCGATTGGGTGAATCCATGGACGTGATGATTTCGGACATCTCCCGGGTGGTGGGAACGCATTTCGGTCCCAATCGTTATGGTGCGCATTTGATCTTATTGCTGCCACTGGCGATCAGTCTGTTCATTTTTGTTAAGACGCGCAAGTATAAATATTTCTATGGCGCCATCACGCTGGTGGCCATGGGCGGGCTATTTTTCTCATTGTCACGTTCGTCGTGGGCTGGACTGGTGATTAGCATTTTTGTGATGGTGCTGGTGCTGATGCGACGAAAAAAGCTGTCCGCCAAAATGCTCAAGGCCATCCTGGTGGTCATTATTGCAATTCTCGTGATTGGTTATGTGTTCTGGGATATCATCGAGCAGCGGTTCGAGCGCGGTGGCGATGCCGAGGATCGCAAGCTGATGATCGACATCTCGTTCATGATCCTGGAGGCGCATCCCATCTTCGGGGTCGGTTTGAATAACTATCCGTTTCACTCGTTTCATTTGTTTCCGTTTTGGCACCCGGTGCATAACGAGTATTTGCGGATTGCGTGCGAGGCGGGAATTCCAGGGCTGATCTTTTTCCTGTGGTTTCTTTTTTCAATTCTTAAAGAGGCATATCGGGGGACGAAATTGAAAGATAAGTACCTGAGTGCCATTAATCTGGGAGCATTGGGAGGCATGATTGCGTTTTTGGCCGCTGTTTTTATGGGCCCGATGTATATGCACTATCGGCTGAAGCTGATCTTCTGGATTCTGGGCGCCCTGGCAGTCGCGACCAAACGCATCTGGCGGATCGAAATGATTCAGCTCCAACAGGCCAAATTCAATAATGATACGACAGAGGTTCATCCGATCAATGAAACAGAAGCTACAAAATATTTCGCCCATCGTCGAGCATAAAAATTGTACGCAGTGCGGAACATGTGTGGGTATGTGTCCGACTCAAGCGATTTCGTGCCACCAGCATCCATCGCAGGGGTTGTTACCAATTGTCGATGATGCCAAATGCACCGAGTGCGGCATCTGCCTGGCGGTTTGCCCGGGCGAAAAGTTGAATCTGCCACAACTCAATCGCGATGTTTTCGGCAAGGTTCCGGATAATGAACTAATTGGAAACTACCTTCACATCTATACGGGTTACGCTCGGGATCGGCAAATTCGATACAATGGTGCTTCGGGTGGCGTGGCAACAGCCATTCTGGATGCCTTGCTGAAGCAACAGCGCATCGATGGCGCAGTTGTCGTACGCATGAGCCACACTCGGCCGTTAGAGCCTGAAGTGTTTATCGCCCGCAATACCGCGGATTTGATTTCCGCCCAACAGTCGAAATATTTACCGGTACCCATGAATGTCGCGTTGCGGGAAATTTTAAAAGATAAGCATGGCAGATATGCCATTGTCGGCGTGCCCTGCCATTTTCATGGCTTACGCCTGGCCGAGAAAGTGAATCCAAAGCTGAAGGATCGCATCGTGCTACGCCTGGGGCTGTTCTGCGGCTTTAATCCGACACTTTCCTCGACCAAATATCTCCTGCAGCGCGCCGGGGTGAAGGACTTTGCTCAGGTCAAGGATATTAAGTATCGCGATGGCGACTGGCCATGCGGGTTTCGGGCAATTATGCGGGATGGTAGTGACCATTTTCTTTATCCCATCGAGGAATTTCTCTTTTCGCATTATGTGTTCGAGCGACGGCGCTGTGCCCTTTGTCCCGACCATTTGAATGAATTGGCCGATCTGGCTCTGGGCGATGAATGGCGCTCGGATTTAAAGGACGATGCCGAGGGCTGGTCCCACATCATCACTCGCACTCCCTTGGGCGAGCAGATCGTTCAGGAGATGATCCAGTCGCAGGTTATCCAGGTTCAGGAATCGAAGCCGGAAGTGATTTACAGCGGCCAGCGAGCGACAATGAATTTCAAAAAACGCGGCAATTATGCCTTTGCCTGGATTCAGCGGCGATTGGGGAGGAAGGTTCCCGATTATTTCCTGAATGCGCAGCCGAGGCTATCATGGCGCCATTATCTCGGATCGTTATTGATCTGGCTAATTCCTGCCATGTTTGAAAACGAATTTTTCAGGAAAATATTTGTATGGATCCCAACCAAAGTGTGGAATCGATATCGGCTGTTGCTATTACGATTATTTCGGAGTTAATCGGACGGCGAAGATGGCATCGGCCTGATGGATAGGATGGGAATATGAAGATTTTAATGGCGAATAAATTTTATTTCATCAAAGGCGGCTCGGAACGATACTATTTTGAGCTCACGAAAGTGTTGCACGATCATGGCCATACGGTGATCCCGTTTTCCATGAAGCATCCACGCAATTTTAGTTCCGAGTACTCCGATTATTTTGTTGATAACATCGAGTTCAATCTGGATTCGGGCTGGGAAAAGTTGAAAAACAGCCCTCGCATCGCGGGCAGAATCCTTTATTCTATGCATGCACGGAAGAAGATCGAACAATTAATTGAACAAACCAGGCCCGACATCGCTCATCTGCACATGATCGACCATCAGATGTCGCCGTCTATTTTGCACTCGTTGCGGAAATACAAAATTCCGGTGCTGTTAACGGCACACCAGTTGAAAGTTGTATGTCCCAACTATCGCTTGTTCAATTGGAATACCAAGCAGGTGTGCGAAAAATGCTTGCATGGCAATTATTTTTACCCGATTATTGAAAAGTGCCACAAAAATTCCCGGCTGGCAGGATTATTGTTGACGCTGGAAACGTATCTCCATAAGTTACTGCGGCTCTATGAAAATTATGTGGACATCTTTCATGTTCCGAGCAAATTTTATGGCCGGAAGTTCGTTGAGGCGGGCATTCCGTCGCACAAAGTCCAGCAGTTGTACTACACCATCCGGATTGATGACTATATGCCGCAATACGAAGCGGATGATTACTATGTTTATTTCGGCCGGTTGGAAGAAGCCAAGGGATTGCTGACCTTGCTGCAAGCGGCTGAACAGGTGCGGCAGTCGCAATTGTGGCTGATTGGTGAAGGCTATTATCGCCAGGAACTTGAAGCTTTTGCGGCGCAACGAAATCTCCGGCATGTCAAATTCCTGGGCGGTAAATGGGGCGAGGATTTAAAAAAGATCATTTCCCGCGCCAAATTTGTCATCATCCCATCGGAATGCTATGACAATTCGCCGCTGGTGGTTTATGAGGCGTATGCCATGGGCAAACCGGTCATTGGTTCGGATATTGGCGGCATCCCCGAACTCATCGATCATCAGACCACGGGTTTGCTCTTTCCACCGGGGAACAGCGAGGCGCTGGCCGAAAAGATCGGCTTTTTGCTGGAGCATCCTCAACTGGTTCGAGAATATGGCCAGAACGCTCGCGCCAAAGCGGAGCGGGAATTTAGCCCGCAGGTGCATTACGAGAAGATTTATCAACTGTATCAAAATTTAGTGAATGGAAATTGATCGAGGTTAGAATTGACCGCGCTGGCTAAAAAAATTGTTTCCAACTCCTCCATGCTGATGGGCGCTGAAATCTTCAGCCGCTTCATTCGGATCGCCCTGGTGATTGTCTCGGCGCGATTGCTTGGAGATGAAAACTATGGCAAATTTTCGTTTGCGATGGCGTTCACGACGCTGTTTTTGATAATTGCCGACATGGGCATCCACCAATTATTGGTCCGAGAAATCGCCCGCAATCTGAAGCAAGTGAAAAAATATCTGGCCAATGCGCTGGTAATTAAATTCTTTCTGGCCGCGCTGAATTTGCTGTTGGTGTTTGTCATTATCAATTTTACCAACAAGCCGACCGATGTCATCGTAACGGTTTACATCCTGGCCATCTGCCAGATAGTACTATCATTCGGGGAATTATTTAAATCGGTGTTTCAGGCCTTCCAACAAATGAAATACGATGCCATCTCCACGCTCCTGCAATCGGTATTGGATACGGTGCTCGGCGTTGGTGTGCTCTGGTTGGGCGCCAGTTTCAAAGAGTTGGCCTGGGTGTATTTGCTGGTCAGCGTGATCAATCTGGGCTATTGCCTGATCATCGTGGTAAAGAAATTTACCCCCCTAACGCTGGATTTTGATCGGCCATTGATGAAATTTTTGCTTCGAGAGGGGCTGCCATTTGGAATACTGTATTTCTTTGCTATGATGTACACCTATATCAGCAGCGTCTTTCTGTCATTTATGGTCAGTGACGAGGCCGTGGGCTGGTATAATGCAGCCTATCGGCTGGTGTTCGCCATGCTGTTTATTCCGATGGGCACGATGAAAGCGGTTTTTCCGGTGCTATCGAAATACTATAAAGATTCGCTGCCCGATTTCAAACGGTTATTCGAGAAGACGTTCAAAGTCATGGCGTTTGTTGGTATCTCGCTAGCCTCATTGGTGACGTTGCTGGCGAAAAAGATCATTCTTTTTTTGTATGGTCCGGAATACATCAATGCTGCGGCGGTGTTGCAGATTCTGGTCTGGTCCACGGCGCTGATTTTTATCACCACGGTGATGACGCATACGACCCGATCTTCCGATCGGCAGCGGTTTACTGCCAAGGCAGTGGGATTCAGTGCCTTGCTCAATCTGGGACTGAATTATGTGTTGATTTCAAAATTTAGCTATATTGGCGCCGCCTATGCCACGCTGGGGACCGAAGCGTCAACGTTTATCTTGCATCTCTTTTATCTATGGTTTAATCTGGTAAAACCGCCGCTGGTGAAGCTGGTGCCCAAGATCGTTATTATCAACCTGGTCATGATGGTGTACACGGTGTTATTGATCAATGCCAATTTGTTTCTGGTGGGGATTACCGCGCTGATGGTCAATGTGGCCATGGCCTGGATGACGCACTATTTCTCGAAAGATGAGTGGCTCCTGTTTCGAGAAGTGCTGCGGTTCTCCAAAAGCTGAGGACAATGCTGGCAGAAAATGGTTAGTATTTAGACTGCTTTGAAGCCTGGCGCATGGAGCCTGGAGCAAGGGGCATGGTGCTTGAAAGCTGGAGTACAGGATTGGCGAAGAAATAGGCAGGTAATTGAATGACAGGCGAGGGAGAAAATATCAATTTGAATTCGTTTGGCGTGAGCATTCCGATTGTTTGTTTAAGTATGAAAAATATCATTCTTGGAGATAAAGTACATGTGCGGTATTGCAGGCGTTATGCATTTTGATGGTCAGCCGGTATCGTCAACGACGATCCAGAAGATGACCGACACTATTCGTCATCGTGGGCCAGATGATGAAGGGCAATATATTGCTGGCCATATCGGTCTGGGGCATCGGCGGCTGAGCATTATTGATCTCTCCGACAAGGGACGCCAACCCATGTCCAATGAAGACGGCACGGTCTGGATTGTTTATAACGGCGAAATCTACAATTATAAATCACTGAATGAGATGCTGCTGGCTCGCGGTCATCGCCTGCAAAGCAATTGCGACACCGAAACCATCATCCATCTATACGAGGAGTATGGCACTGACTGCGTGCATCACCTGCGAGGGATGTTTAGCTTTGCCATCTGGGATGCAAAAAAGCAACTCCTCTTTGCCGCAGTGGATCGCTTGCGGATCAAGCCATTTTACTATACGCAAGTTGGGGGGACATTTCTATTTGCTTCAGAATTGAAGGCGCTGCTGGCTTCTGAACGATGTCCTGGAAAGCTCAGTTATGAGGCCATCCATCATTACCTGTCGTTCCAATCCGTGCCGGTGCCCATGACCATTTACGAAAATATCTTCACCTTGCCGGGCGGCCATGCACTGACCGTTCAAAACGGCAAGGTGGAAGTGTTTCGGTATTGGGATATTTGCTTTGACGCGGCCGATGGCTATTCTGAGGAGCATTACAAAAAGCAACTTCGGGAGTTATTGGCGCAATCGGTGAGCATGCGACTTATGAGTGACGTGCCGCTGGGTGCATTTTTGAGTGGTGGCATCGATTCCAGCGTGGTCGTTGGCCTGATGAGAGAGGCGCAGCCACGGACCTTTAAAACGTTTTCAATTGGCTACGATGTCGGTGGCAAGGATTATGATGACACTTACTATGCACGATTGGTCTCCAGGCGCTACGCGACGGATCATACGGTACAGATCATCAAGGCCGGTGATGTTTTGAGGGAATTGAAGAATTTCATCTGGTATCTGGATGAGCCTTCGACGGATGCCATCAATAGTTACTTCGTTTCCAAATTGGCCGCCAGAGATGTGACGGTGGTGCTTTGCGGGCAGGGTGGCGATGAGCTATTTGCCGGATACCAGACGTTTGATCTGTTGCTGGAATTTATGGCGCGGGATCGGAAATGGGAACGCTTGCCAACGGCTGTCCGGAGAGGGCTGGTTCATCTTTACGAAGCGATGCCAGGGAGTCTTAAAAAGAATCCCTGGGCTGAGAGCGTCGATCGCTTCCTCTTCTGGTACGGATCGTTTGTGAAGAAGTATAGCACCCTGCGGATGGAATTGACCGAAGCGGAGAAGCACCAACTGTATTCGGATCTGATGAAGCAGCAGTTGAATGGCACCGACTCACATGCGATTTATCAGCACTATCATGATCAACTGGGGGAAACCGTCGATCCGATCAATCGGGTTTCCTATCTGGATTTGAAGGTGCATTTGGGGGATGTGCTGATGCGAGATGTGGATGTAATGAGCATGGCATTTTCATTGGAGACGCGGATTCCACTGATCGATCATAAATTGGTGGAATTTGTGGCCACAATTCCCCCAGCGTTGAAATTGAAAAATGGACAGAAGAAATATATTTTTATCGAAGCGGTCAAAGATCTGCTGCCGCCTGAGGTACTGACGCGACGCAAGCTGGGCTTTGCCTTCCCGTTTCCGATCTGGCTCAGAGGTGAGTTGCGGCCGCTGGTAGATTTTGTGCTTTCGAAAGATGTTATCGAGCAGCGCGGGCTGTTTGATGTTGATAGTGTCAATCGGTTGAAACAGGATTTTTATGCTGGCAAAAATATGCGCTATCGTAAAATCTGGGGGCTGGTCATTCTGGAGCTCTGGCTGCGATTGGTTCAGGACAACGATCACCAATTTTTTGAACGGCTGAATGCGGCAGTGAAAATAAAAGTGGCTTGACCCCAGCATTTCGCCTTGAAATCAACCTAATTTGAATGATGAATTATCTGTTAGTTGCGAAAAATATTTTTGACTATTTAGCCAGGCATCAAATTCGACAAAAAGAAATCGTTGCTCCAATCGAAAATGGATGGGCTAACATCGTCATCAAGCACCCCATACGGGGTACGATTGAGGATCGAATTCAATTGCCAGACGAAGGATTTTTTCGCTTTCATGGCATTGGCTTGAAAGTCGTAACCAAAAACGCGCACCAGGCAGTGCTGGATGTTTATGACAATGGTGGTATTTTTGATGCGATTGATGATCTGGTACCGGGTGAACATTATGCGACAACTCATTTTGCACTGCTTGGTGCGATTCTTTATCGCCACCATCCTGATCCGGCGATCCTGGAACAAGTAAAGCTGGCCATCGACTTTCATCTGCGGACTTCGCCGGATGAATATCGGTTTGGCAACTGGATGTATCACTGGGATTTTCAGAACTATGCATTTTTAGAAACCTATCGGTTGCTCAAAGAGGACTTGACGCAAGGCGAAAAGATCCGGTGGGAGCAAGGGTTAAAACAATGGCAGGAGAATGATAATAACTCGTTAACCAATTGGATCGCGATGCGAGCCTATTCGGCGCGGTTGCGATATGAATTATTTCATTGGAGCGCCGATCGGCTGAGATGTTGGTGGCGATGGCAGCGGGTGCAGCGAGCGCAGCAAGCTGATGGTTGCTACGACGACTTCCGGAATGCCAGTCGGCCAATTCAATACCATGTTTTCACCCTGGCCTTGCTGCACCGCCTCTGGCTACTGAATCGATCGGCTGCCATTCGGCGCCAATTTTTGGCTGGAGTAAATTATTTCATTGCGTTCATTGATCCTGAGGGTAGCTTTAATTACCTGGGGCGAGGACAGGAACAGATTTTCGGCTATGGCGTGGCGATCTATGTGTTGGAAGCCGCTAAAAGCCTGGATGAGAAAAATGCGCTGCAGTATCAAACATTGCTCGATCGGCTCTGGCGTTATCTAGTCAAGTTCGAGCGTGAAGGTGTTTTCCCATTGGTGTTAAATGCTCAAGACGATCGGGAGCGTTGCGGCTGGTACGATTACCATCATTTTTCGGTGTACAATGCTTTTTTGGGCGTCTGGCTGGCGCTGGCGCATTTATTGCGTCAGCCTTCGGTACCTGAAAGCAGGGCCCAGGATAAAACCGATGCGGGCACGGCATTTCATTTTTTTAAGCCAACGAAGAATGTCATTTTTTCCAATCAGGAATATTTTGCAGTTTTTAGCGCCGGCACCCCGGAATATTTGAGCGAACCCGGGATCAGTCCAGTGCATTTGTGGTTTCGTGAAATTGGCTGGGTGTTTTCCTGCCCGGGTGGGCCAACACTGGATAAATACGGTAAAATCTATCCGGTGGAGCATATTGAGAAAAACCTGTTAGCGCCGATAGTGCGCATGGCGGCTGCGGCATGGTTATTGCCGGCATATCGGGAGGGTCAAATTTTATCAGCAACGTCGCGGGGAGTTGTTTTGACCTTCGATTACGGACCCTTTCAACTGAAACGTTCCGTCTTTTTTGAAGATAAACGGCTGGTCGTCGAAGATCGTTTCCGTTTTACGAAACAGGCTGTGCTGGAAGAGTTCCGTTATTTTAATTTCCCGATTGTAACTGACAAATATAAAATTGAAATTGGCACGACGCTGCAACTGCGCCTGCTCACGGGAGGTGCTGCACTGCGGGTGGAGTTATTGAGCTCCGATCTGGACGAGCCGCGGTTTGAGAAGTTAGAGACGATCAAGACAGCAAAGGGATTGGCACAGGTGGTGGCTTTGCGAAAGCTGAATTTTGCCACACGGCCGGGCCAGGAAAATTGTTTGCGATTTTCCATCGGCCCGGTGATGTCGAATTTGCCAAAATAACATGAAGTTGCTACCAGCATGAAGATAGTTTATTTCAATTATCTATACGATCTCCAGGAAAGCTCGGTAGGCGCAGCGGTGCATTTTCGAGAACTGGCTCGAGCGCTGGAGGAGCAGGGACATACAGTTAAGAGTTATTTTCTGAATCAATTTACCAGCGTGGCCGCTTCGGTAAAATCGCCGGTCAGGGGATTTCTGAAGCGAAAGCTTTGGCGCTATCTGAATCAGCTAAATGCCCTGCTGGCTAACATTCGTTACTTCAGGAAAGAGTGGCGCATCCTGTCGGCGGACCAACCCGAGGTGGTGCTGGTCCGATATAATTTGTTGAATTTTTCATTCATCCTTGCCGCTCGGTTGAAAAAAATTCCGGTGGTGCTGGAGGTTAATGCGCCGATGGCGTACGAAAGCCGTCGATATGCAAACTATGCCGTTCAGCTACCTTGGTTGCCAGAGTTGATCGAGCGGATGCTATTGCGATGGTCGGATCGCGTCATCGTCGTGTCCAATGAGTTAAAACAATATTATGAACGGTGGCGCATCCCGGCAGCTAAAATGGTCGTGGTGCCCAATGGGGTGGATGAGCGGCGATTTCGGCCAGAGGCCTTGACCGATGAGATCCGGAAGCAGTACCACTTGCAGTCGCGGGTGGTGGTCGGTTTTGTGGGTTCGTTTCATTTCTGGCACGGGCTGGAACATTTGATGCAGTTTATGAAGCTTACCCTGGCTCGTTTTGATGGGGTGACATTTTTGCTGGTCGGCGAAGGGCCGCTCAAACATGAATTAGAGCAAAAGGTCCAGCAGGATCATCTGAGCGATCGGGTGATTTTTGCTGGCTATGTGCCTCACGAAAAGGTGCCAGCCTATCTTTCGGCCATGGACATTGTGCTCGCGCCATATCCACGGCTGGATTTTTTTTATTATTCTCCGCTAAAATTATTCGAATACCTGGCTGCCGGCAAAGCGGTCATTGCCAGTCGGATCGGCCAGATAACCGAAATTATCCAGGATGGAATAAATGGGGTTCTTGTTGATCCCGATGATTTCGATGAATTGCAGCGGCAACTGTTTTTACTCATTGAGGACGAAGATTATCGAGAACGATTGGGAGAGAATGGCAGAAAAACAATAATTGAGCAATACACCTGGCGGCATACGGCACAAAAAATTTTAGCCGTCATGGATGAGATGATGACGAAGGATAAAGAATCATGAGTTACACATTTTATTCGTTTCGGGATCGGACAGCCCAGGACGAACTGCAATGGGAAAATCAAAGCTTTGAAGGTCTGGTAAAGAGCAGTCAGACGCGAACGCTGATGGATATTTTTCAGCAATACCTGGATCGTCCCAAGCAGAAGATCATCGAGGCGGGATGCGGCATGGGTACCTGGATTTACAATTTGAAGCAAATGGGGCATGATGTGATTGGCGTGGATTACATGCAATCCACGGTGGACAAGGTCAAGGCGTATGATCCCGATTTTCCCATCGAAGTTGGGGATGTCCATCATTTGCGTTTCCCGGATAATACTTTTGATGCGTATGTTTCGCTGGGCGTTATCGAGCATTTTCAGGCTGGACCGCAACAAGCGCTATTGGAGGCCCATCGGATCTTGAAGCCCGGCGGCTTGGCATTCATTACGGTGCCCTATTTGAATCTGTTTCGTCGGCTGGTGACGCACAATTTGCGGAATATCTATTTTACCGGCCGTCGGTTGCTGGGGAAAACTTATTATTTCTGGGAATACCGCTACACCAAAAAGGAATTGAAAGCTTTCCTGGAAGAGGCAGGCTTTGAGGTGATTTTTACCGGCATCGATGATTACCGGACCTCTGATAAGGATCACCATATCGGCTTGTGTGCGGATTTTTTCTTCTTACGATCAAAGAATGGAGAAATATGGGAGTTGAATGCGCCCGGTAAAATGATCTTGAAGCTGGGGAAGTTGTTTTCGCCCTGGCTGTTTTGTTCGGGCCTGCACATGGTAGCGAGAAATTTGAAATAAAGATGAGATAAGTGAGTGGATGAAGCAAATGGAATCGAATAAACGAATTAATGTGTTGCAACTGGTGGAAGGTTTTGGTTGGGGCGGCGCAGAGAAGAAGTTGCTGGAACTGGTGAAATGCATGGATAGGTCGAAATTCAATACGATCATTTGTAGTCTCGGCCTGGTGGAGCATATCAGGGATGAATTTGAAAATATCGGGGTGAAGGTGCATACGATCGGGCGAAAGAAGCGGATTGATTTTAGTCTCATTCCCAAAGTCGCCAGGTTGATGCGGGACGAACAAATTGATGTGGTGATGACGACATTATTTTACGCCGATGTTCTGGGTCCGTTGGCCGGCCGCTTAGCCAAAGTGAAAGCGATTTTTTCCTGGGAGACCATTTCGGCGCCCGAATGGTTGTACAAACGAAGGCTGTATCCGTATATGTTCGCCATTCGTTTCTGCGATCGGGTGATCGCGGTATCACAGGCCACCGCTCAATTTTTGCAGGAGAAACGAAAAGTCGCACCGGAGAAAATCATGGTCATCCCGTACGGGGTCGATTTGCAGAAGTATCGGAATGGCGACAATTCGGCCATCCGGCAGAAATTGCAACTGGGGACAGACGAGTTGGTGGTGGGTGTGGTGGGACGGCTTCATCCGCAGAAAGGGCACCGCTATTTGATCGAGGCTGCGGAAAAGATAGTGGCCGAAATGCCACAAGTCAAATTTGTATTTGCTGGCGATGGTGATTTGAGAGCCGAACTGGAAGCCCAGATCCGATCCAAAGGTCTGGAAAAGAATTTTCGGATTTTGGGTTATCGTGATGATATCCCCGAGGTGATGCGAGCTTTTGATATCTTCACGCTGCCGTCGTTGTACGAAGGTCTGCCCAATGTGGTGCTCGAGGCCATGGCTTGCGGTAAACCGGTGGTAGCGACTGCGGTAGACGGTACGGTCGAAGCCATTGTGGATGGCAAAACCGGATTGTTGGTCCAGCCTGCGGATGTCGATGGACTGCGGCGATCGTTATTGACGCTGTTGCGTGATCCAGAGTTAGCCCAGCGCATGGGCAAAAACGGACGGGCACGGGTAGAAGCTCAATTTTCGCTGGAAAAACAAGTGCGACAATTTGAACAATTGTATGAATCTTATGTCGCTAAGTCAAATTAGCTTGTGTGGACATGGATTGATCGAAGCGTTCATAAAATTTGGAATTTTCATCCGGGGGCATTGCGAACTGTCGCTAAATTGAACCATGAATAGGTTAGATAATCAACGAGGGGCTGCAACTTCAGGAGAGGTTTTATGGAATGGATGTGGAAGCGAGTGGGGGAAAAGATCGGGGTTCTTCAGTTTGTGATTGTAGTTATGATGGTGGCCATGATCTCGCCGGCGTTGGCGCAGAAGCAGCATCGCTATCCTCGGCTGGCCAATTTTCATTTTGGCAAAGCGCCAGCCGAATGGTATGCCAAATTCGATGTGATCATGTGCAGTCAGGACTATAGCAAAATTAAAGCCATTAATCCAAACGTTTATACCTTTACCTCACGCGATTGGAATGTGTGGGAAATTGGCGATGCCCCGCCAGAGGAATGGTTTGTCCGGGACTCGCACAAGAACAAGGTCTGGGTCGGTTATGGTTATCTGATGGATATTAGCAATTATTGTGGTCGCAGCGCGGCTTATGGTGGTAAACGCTACAATGAATATCTCATTCAAGCCACGATTGAGCAGACGGATAACCCGCTGTTTGATGGCTTCTTTTGTCAGGGAGTCTGGGATCACCCTTACGGCACGCAGGATGTCGATCTCGATAAGAACAGCGTCAATGATTGGACCGAGCATGGACGCGGCTGGCTGGAGGATGTTTGGCTGGAGGGAATTCATAAAACTGTGACCGCAATTCGGGCGCAGTTTGTCGCCAAAAACAAAATACTTATCCTGAATACCGGGCGTTTCCATGATTTTGAGTGGGAAAACAGCAATGGCTTGATGCTGGAACATGATCATACGCCGTTTCATTTTTCTTATTTCAAGCAGATGTATGATAGCTGGATGAAAACCGCTCCCGAGCCCCATGTGCTTTTTGTTGATACCGAATCCGAGACTGCGGATAACTATCGCGACATGCGCTACATGCTAACGGCGACGCTGATGGGGGATGGCTATTTTAGCTTTACAGATAAGGGCTCTGGCGAACATGCCTATAAAAAATATTACGATGAATTTGACGTCGATCTTGGTTTTCCGACCTCGTCGGCTTTGGAGCTTTCTAACGGCTGCTGGATTCGGTTCTTTGATAATGGTGTGGTCATTACGAATCCCACAGCATCCAATCAGACCGTCTCTGATAGTGATTTGAGACGATTTTCTCAATATGCCGGCCCCTATTACCGATTTGAAGGGGGACAGGATCACAAAATGAACAATGGGGCGCAACTGGGGCAGGTGACGCTATCCGGCGCACCGGGTTCCAATGGCACCTTTGGTGATGGGATTATTTTGTTGAAGGCGCCGCAAGTGGTAATCGCGGATATCATTATTGATGACAGTGATGCCGCGACTTCTCCTGGTCAATCGGCGGCAGCGCTGAGCGGCAGTTGGGCGCATGAGGATAATTCGGGCGATGATTTTTACCAGATGGCTTACAAGCCCTGGAACGGTATTTATCGCTATGCCACCACCTCCTCCGGTCGGGGGGAAAATACCGCAACCTATACTCCCAATATCAACGTGGCTGGCCTGTATGAGATTTATGAATGGCATGGGTATCTGGGCAATAGCCCTACTGCGATTCGGGAAGCAACCAATGTGCCCTATACCATCACCTATAGCAGCGGCAAAAAAGCGGCGGGTACCATCGACCAATCCGCTAAATATGGCCAATGGAATAGTCTGGGCACATATTATCTGGATCTGGGAACGGCCAATTCTATCACGATTACTAACAATGCCAATGGCTCCGTCATTGCGGATGCGTTTAAATTTGTGTTCAAAGAAAAGGAGCAGGATGCAGTGCTGCCAAACGCACCGCGAGATTTGCGATGCGATAACAAAACCGAAAACAGTTTGCATCTCATTTGGACTGAGCCGTTGCCGGCCAGTGACGGGGATGTGGCATCGGCGTATGAAGTCCATCGCGACAATGTGCAGGTCGCAACCACGCTCACTGCTGCCTATCTGGACGAGGGATTGTTGGAGAATCGCAGCTATAACTACGAAGTCTATGCAATTGATAATGTGGGCAATCGCAGTCAGTCCCCGGTTCGAGGCACATTCGCAACGCTGGCGGATGTGGTGAAGCCCACGATTGCTGGAGTTACCCCGATTGATCTGATGACGGTGGAAGTGGCGTTCAGCGAAGCTGTGGAGCAGTTTTCGGCGGAAACGGTCGGCAATTATGCCATTGATCATAACATTAGCATCTCTTCTGCCACATTATTGGGGGATCAGAAAACAGTCCGACTTAAAACCAGCGCGCATGTGGTGGGTGAGACATATACTATCGTCATTAACAATGTTAGAGATCGGGCGCAGGTGGCTAATGTGATCAATGCCAACAGCCAGGCAACCTACACTGGCAATGGTGGCCCGATATCGATTGTGATGGCGGTGGATGACGATTATAAATTGTATGTGAATGGGGTGTTAGTCGGTTCTGGCAATGAATGGGAATCTTCGCAGCAGTATACCGTGCCCTCGATTGCGGGCAAAA
>JAPDQM010000036.1:0-32059 GCA_034505795.1 Candidatus Zhuqueibacterota bacterium | reverse complement strand
TCTCAATTCATTTTCTTTTCGCCATTCTTTGTTCAGCGCTATGGCTTTTTTTGAGCTATGGTTCCTGGTATCTGGCCGAGGGCGAGCGCATTTTCGAGCGGGTCGATGTCAGGGGGATCATTGGCTGGCAATTTTTATTTGGAATGATACAGTACTTCTTTGTGGCAGGAATTTTTTATACCATCATCTATCATCGCAATTTGAAACAGAAAGAGATCGAAGAAGCTGAACTCAAAATTCTCACCCGAGACGCCGAACTCAAGGCGCTCAAATTGCAGATGAATCCCCATTTTCTGTTCAACACGCTGAATTCCATCAATGCGCTGGTCACGAAAGAACCTGCATCGGCGAGAAAAATGATTGCCCAACTATCCGATTTGCTGCGGATGTCCCTCGAGACCCATGATAAATTGATGATCCCGCTCAAAGAAGAGTTGGAATTGGTGCATACCTATTTGGCCATCGAGCAAATGCGATTTGGAGACAAGATGATTTTCAAGGAGGACATCGATCCCGATTTGCTGACCAAGCCGTTTCCAGCCATGCTGCTGCAACCGTTGCTCGAAAATGCTGTAAAACACGGCATCGCCAGCACCCGAACTGGCGGGACGATTTCGTTATCGATCAGGCGCATCGATGACCAGATCGTTGGTACCGTTATCAATGAAACTGGTGGTGACAGGTCGTCGAAACCCGCCACTTCAGCAAGCAATGGCATTTCTCTCACGAATATTCGCCAGCGATTGGATCGGATGTACGGCGCAAATTACGCATGGCAGATCGATCAATCAGAGGCAAACAAATTTAAAGTGGAATTCAAACTGCCATTACAAAACTGATGCCATTGCTCGGAGCGATGGCATCAGTTCAAAGCTCAAGCTATTGGATTGAAGCAATGCAAACGATCAAAGCAATAATTATTGACGACGAAAAATTAGGGCGAGATATCATTAAAGAATATCTGGATGATCATCCCCGAATCCAAATTGTGGCTGAATGTCGGGATGCCCACGAAGCGCTGGATGCTATCGACCAGCACCAGCCTGATTTGATGTTTCTTGATATCCAAATGCCCGAGATCAATGGCTTCGAATTGCTGGAAATGCTGGAAGATCCGCCCAGAGTGATCTTTTCCACGGCGTACGATCAATATGCCATCAAAGCCTTTGAGGTCAATGCTATCGATTATCTGCTCAAGCCTTATGATGCCGAGCGGTTTCAAATGGCGGTCGATCGGGCTGTGCACCAAATCGTATCGAGCCAGCAGCGAGATGACTCGTTACAAAAATTATTGCAATCCCTGCGAGGTTCCCAACCCTATCTGGAGCGACTTTTGATCAAACAGGCTGGCAAAATTGTGATCATCCATTGCCGAGAAATCAGCGCCATTAAAGCGATGGATGATTATGCCGAAATTCGAACCCACAAAGAATCCTACCTCATCCAGCATTCCCTCAACCATCTCGAACAGCGGCTGAATCCCAATCAATTTGTCCGAGTGCATCGGTCATATATCGTGAATATCGATGCGATTCGCGATATTGTCGAATGGTCGAACAATCGCTATCATCTAATTTTGAAAAATGGAACCAGCATCTCCCTGAGTCGAACAGGTTTAAAAAAGCTTAAACGATTTTCGATATGATCGCCATGATTTTGCTTTCGACATTGTTACTGGCTGTTTATTGTAGCAATACCATCTTCATTTCCAGCCATTGTTGTCCGACCTGGAGGCGACAAATATAGAGTCCGCTGGGCAATTTCTCTCCCCAGGGATTAACAGCTCGCCAGACAATTTGATGTGTTCCGGCTTGCTTTTCGCCATCTTCAAGCAAGGCGACCTGCTGACCCAGGGTGTTGTAGATCGCCAGATTAACCTTTGATGGCCGTGGTAACTGGTAGACGATTTGAGTCGTCGGGTTGAACGGGTTTGGATAATTCTGGAACAATGCCAGTTCTCGGGGAATTGCCTCGGCGCTGGCAGATGGGACGCCAGTCTTGATGATCGAAAAGTGACCTGCATTGGATTCAGTTGAACCATAGCGATTGAAGGCTACCGCTTTCCAGTAATAAACTCCAGTTGACAGAGGCGACTGGGTAATATAGACAAAACTGGTATCCAGCAGATTATTGTACTGATCTATCACATGAATGAATCCCCGATCCTCGGCAATATTTAGTTGGTACATGATTCGCCCGCCTTCTGGATCGTATGCTTTTTGCCACGCGAAACGAATGGTATCGTCTGTCGCTGAAAACGTCGTTCCATTAGGATAGATTATCGAGAACGTTGTCGGTAGATCTGGCACCGGGATCACTGTGATCTTGCAGCGCTTGGAATCGCTGCCGCCCCGACCGTCGGCAACCATCAGCGTGATGGTTTCTTCACCGCTCCAATTGGCTGGACCCCAGATGCAAAGTTGTTGCCGTCGGGAATCGTCCTGCCAGAGCAGGCGGAGATTCTGGCTAATAGTGAAACGAAAATCCTCCGGCCGGTTATCAGGATCCGTCACCAGCGAGCGAAGATAGGCGTAGCTCCACTTGAGTGTATCATCTTCGTTGATCTGAAAGTCTGGTAATTGCATCAACAGCGGCGGATCATTAACCGCCTGAACCGTGAAACGCGTGCTGGTGCTATCCGCCAGACCTTGCGGATCAATCGCTTTGAAAGTAACAATCTCTGAACCATTCCATTCTTCTGACGGCGCCTGCACCGTCACCACGCGATTGGCCACCTGAATCAAGAGTCGCCTATAACCGGAAATCTTCCACTCGATTTCTTCATCCCCATGGTCGGGATCGGTCACATACGCGTCAAGGTAGATGGGCTGGAAGTGCTGCCCTTCCAGGATAGTCTGATCAGGAATGCGCGTGATGGTGGGCGCTTCATTTCGTTTAAGGCTGCAAAAAATGACCCCCATACTGTCGGCTGCGCCTAGAGGATCGGTGGCAACGAACAACAGCGTATCGGCGCCAACCCAGGCGGGATTCAGCCGACTGATCGTGGCAACTCGATTAACAACTACGATCGCAACGTGCCTTGCATTAAAAAAAGACCATTTTATTTCATCATCTCGATGATCCGGATCATTCACATAATCATCCAGCACGATCGGATCAAAGTCCTGCCCCACACGCTTTTGTTGATCAGGAATTCTCCTAATGACCGGCGGATCGTTCACGCTCTGGACAAAGAAGGTCACCTGCACAGTATCGGATAGACCTCCTGGATCGGTAGCGACAAGTGTCAACAATTCCTTGCCCGACCATTCTGAATTCATTGGGGAAACGGACAGTATCCGATTGTTGATTTGGTAGCTGAGCTGAATATTTCCAACAACGCGCCAGGAAATATCCTGGGCTGCATTGTCCACATCGGTTACGAAATTGTCCAGATTAATCGCAGCGAAACTCTCGCCCTCATTGGTGATTTGATTGGGAATGAAGCCAATGACCGGGGGGTCGTTCACATTGGTGACAGTGAAGCTGGTGATGGTGCTATCTTTCATCTGGCCAGGATCGATGGCAATAAAGGTTAGGTTTTCGATGCCAAACCAATCTTTATCCTTCGGAGCGATCAGCACAATCCGGGCAGTATCAATGGTCACCGAAAGGGCGGTTGCCCCACGCACCTGCCAGGTGATTTGATCATCGGGATTATCGGGATCTTGGACATAATCATCCAGATGGATGGGAGCAAATGCAGCCCCCTCCAGAATGGTTTGGGAGGGAATAAAAGCGACTGCCGGAGGTTGGCTGGATATATGGACCTGCGCAGTATCCAATCCCACACCGCCGTCATCATCCGTAACGCGCAAGACAATGCGATAGATGCCGCCCCTGGCAAAATTCGCCAGCGCATCCTGTCCTGAGGTTTCAAAACTGCCATTGAAATCCAGATCCCAATCAAAAGTCAAGGCATCATTTTTCCCGGCATCGGTAGCAGTGCCGAAGCATTGGATATTTTGATTGATAGCGCCATGATAGGGACCATTGGCATCGGCTACAGGCGGGACATTTACCACAGTAACCTGTGCCAGGCAGGTATTGGTGCTGCCACCATCGTCGGTCACTCGCAATTTCACCTGTCCTTGATAATCATCTGGATAGGCATAATCATATAGCGACGAAGCCGAGGTGGCATCGTAGCTGCCATCATTCTCCCAATCCCATTCATACTTGACAATAGCCCCGTCCGGATCAAATGATTGGGATGCCTCAAAATGAATTGTTGCACCTTCACTGGAAATATAAGGGCCACCAGCATTGGCGATTGGCGGCCGATTGAGTGTTACCGTAGTACAACGAAGATAGATATTATTGTTCTCAGGATAGACGAGGAAAAATCGATTATTCCATGATCGCAGCAAATGCTTATTCCGGCCCTCATCGCCTCCGCTGGCCGACGCCACTTGCACCGGTGGGTTCCAGCTTTCGCCACGATCCATGGAATACGTGGTATAAAGCTTGCCGCCCGGTTTCTCCGAGAAAGCCACGATTGCAATTCGGCCACTGTCATCGCTGGCAATCGAACCCAGTCCCATGCCAATTTTCCAATCGACCAGCAGGTTTGCCGGCGTAACAGCTTTGTCGAGAAGCCGCACATTTTGATTGAATCGAGCATAGCGGACGGAAGGCTGGCCAGTTTGGGTGTCATCTTTGGTGGCGCCGTAACATAGATGCACCAACCCTGTGGAATCGGCAGCCAGATCCGGGCTACCATTTCGGTCGCGGCATTGACTGCTATGAATTTCGCCAATATTGACAAATGTATTGCCCCGATCCGTGGAAAGAAGATAATAAATTTTGCCAGCGGGATCTGGCACACCGGTAAGGATGTAAATCAAACCGCCAGGACGAGAGATGATTTCGATGCGATCATCGCCCCGAAAGATATAGGGAGCATCCTGCCCCAAAACTTGTTGCTTATTGATGGCATTCTTGATTACCCGAAAATAACGCACATATCCCCAAATGCTTCCCGCTTCGTTAAAGGTAAATCCCTGGATAATGTGGGCTACATTCTGTTCGTCCACATCGAGGCGGATCACGTAGCCGCGACGGACATATTTGGCCAGCAATAGGGGTTCTAACCAGCCCGCAGCAGTCTTTTGGACGTAGTACGCGGTGTAGGTAGGTGTGCCATCGGGGTCATCACCATCATAATAGCGATAGCAAATATGAGGAAACCCCTGGCTATCAACGGCAATGGCAGCGCCAAAATTCATTCCCCCCTGCTCCCTCGCCGTGCCCGGGACAATTTCCTGCTCCAGGATATCCCCGGTCGCTGAAATTCGTGAAATGGTGACGCCATTGACCATGCTGAGGACGTACGCCTGGCCGGTTTTGGGATCGACATCCATGTCCGGACAACTACCACCTGAAATGAAAATCGGTGTCGACCACTCCTGACTCCACAACAAGGGGACAAACACCAGCAGAGCGAAAGCCAATATTAACTGATACCAATTATTCATTTTCATGGTTCACCTCACGATTCTGTGGTTAGAAGCATCCTCTCCACGCCATTGCCATGATGAATTCCATTGCGTTCGTCCTCGCAAGCAATTGGATATTTCGGCTATGTGTCTATTTCACCGCAAACTCAAACACCCCATCCCAATTTTCAGCCGGGGGTTGTTCGATAAATTCTAGGCAACGCACGGTGTACACTCGCGATGGCCCATCAGAGGGAAAGTAACGCAGCACTCGCCGGAATTCTTTGAGCGCAAGGTTCCACTTTCGCTGTTTGAAAAGCTCCAGGGCGTACGAATAAACATCAATGATCAGTTCTTTTTCAATCGACGGCAACGAATGCATGCCTCTCAATTCATAAATTTTTACTGGATGATTTTTGCCTTTGACCCGCACCACATCCAATTCCCGGACGATGGCGATGTCTTTGACCTCCTGATAGGTCGAATCGCTGATGATAATCGTGGTCGAGTAATGTTTGTTCGCACCTTCGAGTCGAGCCCCCAGATTGACCTCATCACCGATGACGGTGTAGTCGAAAAGCTGGATCGAACCCAAATTGCCCACAATGACTTTGCCGGTATTGATTCCAATTCCGATTTGAAAATATTCCACAGCTTTTTCTGACCATGATTTTTGCAGCGAGCGCAGTCTGGCTACCATATCGAGCGCGGTCTCGCAGGCGCGCTCGGCATGGTTCTCAAAATAATAGGGTGCTCCGTACAGCGCCATGATCTCATCGCCCACGAATTTATCCAACGTACCACCATGCTGAAACACGACATCCACCATGGACGACAGGTATTCGGTCAGTCGTTGCACAACAATTTCCGGCGGATACTTCTCGCTGTAGGAAGTAAAGGCACGAATATCCGAAAAGAGCACCGTCAGCGTTTTTCGTTCACCACCAAATTGCGGCAATTGCCCGGAATTGAGCATGGCATCGACCACGCTGCGGGCCACATATTGCTGGAAGGTTTTTCGATAACGCCCTTTCTCACGTTGCTCCAGGACAATTTTATGAACAATTGTGAAAATATAGCAGGCAACAAAATTGAGTAACGGTGCTACCAGCGGCAGCCATAGATTCCACTGCGCAAAAAATAGAAATGTACTGCCGGCATACACCAGGCCAAACACCAAACCAGTTAACAATCCCCAAATGGGACGCAATCTCGCAGAGATAATCAATCCAATCAGGCCTACTGTCAAGACCATCAGCGGCGTTAGCCACCACGGCGATGGAACAATGTAATCTCCGGTCAAAATTGTTTGTAACGCATTGGCGTGAATTTCCGCTCCCGGCATCAGCCGACGGCTACCATCGAAGTTAAAGAATGGAGTCAGTCGATTATCCTGCAGTTCATCCGCTCCAGCGCCGATGATGACGATCTTTTTTTTGAAAATTCCCGCAGCTTTATATTGCTCAAAAATATCCGTGTCCTCATTCACATCCGGCAGTGAAAATTGGGCATCATCCAGAATATTAGCAAATGAATAGGTGGGGAAATGCTGCGCGGCGCCGGAATAATTGATCAGGATCGACCCGTCCGCATTGAACGGGATATGAATTTTGCCGACTACCAATTGTCCCTGAGCATCGAAATTTGCGGTTTGGCCGGGCACTTTTTGAATCGCAGCCAACGCCTCGACCGCCAGTGGGAAATAGGTTGTGCCATGCAATTGATGGAAAAGCGAATACCTCCGCAGGAAGCCATCTTCATCGAGATGAATATTAGCGTAACCCCAACGAGCGCCGGCGGCCAGCAACTCGGGTAATGGTTTCAATGGAAATTGGTTGATCGTGCCAGAACGATGATATTCGGTGACCACTTTGCCGGCTAGCACGACCCGTGGAAATTTTCTAATGGCCTGGGCCAACTGATAATCATCGAAAGGATTGGTCGCTGATGGTTCGGTGAATTCAACATCGAGTATGATAAAACCGGCGCCCGCGGCGGCCAGGTTTTCGATTGCTCTGGCAAAATAAGCGCGCGGAAAGGGCCATTTTTTCTGGAGGCTTACCAGGGATTGGTCATCAATCGTCACCAGCACGATGGGCGAATCTTTAATGGATGTGGTCCCACGCAGACGAAAGCGAAGATCATAGGTTTTATGTTCCAATGCATCCAATATGCCCAAAAGGTGGCACAGTGACATGAACAACGTTGTGGCGATCAAAATCAATGCCCCCAGTCGCCAGGATTTTGGTAATATTGGTCTCATACCCGTTCAACGAGATATTCAACTGACCGGTCGCTTGGAGCGACCGGTCAGTGAAGAATGTCCTATTTTACGTAGTGTCCCGTGTCCTACAATGTTTAGTATCGGAACTCGTAGCGAAAACGAATGATGCTGTCGCTATAAGTTTTGCTTAATTTATCATTGAAATTAATAAAGCTCATATCGAACAAAAATCCATGATGTACGGTTACCTGGTAGCTGCCGCCTACATTCAGACAGGTGCGCTTGTAATCGGTAAAATCCTGAGTCACTGGGACCGGCAGAGGATTCCCTAAGCTATCAATCCCAACGGTGCTGGAGCCAACGGCTGAGGTCCAACTAAAACCACCGCGCACATTCAGCCGACGCTGGAACAGACTATAGTCAGCCGCAAGGCTAAGCATATTGTACTGAAATGAATGATTACCGCCGGCGGCTTCATTTAAATTGGTAGCATAAGAAATCACGGTTGTTAAGGGAATTCGATAGACGGTGCGCAATGAGAACATTCGGAGATTGTTGGCCAAATTGGCCTCTGTCCGCTTGAAACCATCCACACGGTCGGCCGTGATATAGCCGATGCTGAGTGTATGATTCAGATCAAATAGCTGCATATCGTAGGCCAGTTGAACTCCAATATCGGTATTTCGATAATTTACCGCTTGCGCGGTAATGGTGGTATCCAGGCCATCATCGCGGCGATAATTTTTCCAGTTGACGTTGATCTTGGGCAGATACGTGCTGCGCGGATAAAGCGATACTCCAATATTTAAAGCATTGAATTGCATCGGTTCGGTGGTGGGCTCGCCATCATCCTCATAGGACAGGCCTTCCAGATACTTCTCGTAACCCAAATTAAGATATACCTGATTTTGAAACATCCGTATCCGGTCATAGATCGAAAATCCCTGAAGGTCCCGACGCATGAAGGTGTTGGCCAAAGAGCAAAATTCTGATCCAACCGACTTATAGACCGCCTGAATATTGTGATTAAAATAATTGAACTTGAAACTCGCTTGATACGCCAGTGATGTCAATTGTGACGGATCCAGCGGTATGAGTGATGTATTAAGAATAAAATAGTCTGCATAATCGGAAGGATCGAACGGAATCTCGCCGAGAGTCGAATCCAGTTCGCTCTTGCTAATGGCGCCATTTGAAATGTCGTTGGCCAACAAGCTGAATGCGGCGCTGGCTTTCAGTTCAATGCGATGGTTATCCAGAGCCAGCACAATATCCGGACCAATCACCAGGTTGTCTTTGGGCTGAGTGCTATAGGTGTTGGTTGCCGTGTCGTCTCTGACCTTGACCAAATTGAGACCCAATTGGAAATATTTCCCGCCACCAAAACTAAGCCGACCGGCCATGAGATTTTGCTTGAATGTGCCATAACGATAAATGCCAGTGGTGGATTGCTGTTCAATAGTGGTACCGGGAATGTAATACCGCACCCGGCCAGTGATCGGATCGATTTTGGTATCAAAAGGAATGCCCGGGATTTTCCGATTGGTTTCACCCTGAACAAATTCTAAGTTAATTAAGCCCAATTTTAAATAGGCTTCGATGCCTCGAACCCGCAGTCCCCAGAGCATCAATTCATTGAACCGAGGGGAGGTGTCGCCCAATTTAACACCGATCCAGGATGTGCCCACTTCCAGGAGAAAGCGATTACGCGGCTGGAACTGCGGTTTTTCCCTTGAAGTAACAAAAGCCAGACCGCGATATTCCAGCGGCCCGAAGTGTCCCCTGAAATTGGCCCCTGCATTCTGCGATACGAGGGTGCTATCGCTGATATGTTCATTTTTCCATTCGGCAAAGGCATTGCCAGAGAACATCGGCTTTCGATCATTTTGCCTGGCTTCTTGGCTGCTGCTACGCGCGGAAAAATTCCAGGTAATATCATCATACCGATGACCCTGTTTATCCGCAAATTGAATTTTAACCTGATGCCTTCCGGCTGACAAACCCTGGGGCACATACGAGATCAGGTGCGGTGTCACTTTGGCCTGACGAGTCACATTGACGTCATCAACCAAAAGTCGAATCGATTTGAGTTTCAATTTTTCGACCTCGCCGAGGAATGACAGAGCAATGACGACCTCGTCCGCCGGTAGCACCGCATCAGGTTCCGGGCTCAAAATCTCGGTTTGGATATAGGCATCGCTTTTGCCAGATTGCACTCGCGGCTTTTGGGGCGCATAGGAACTCGCATCATTGGTCGGTGCTGAACTGTTAGGCATCACTGTTATTTCATACGGCGCATAATATGGATTGACATCGGGACTCGTGATCATGGAGTGATCGGATAATACGGCCATAATGAAATATTCCAGGCCAGTCGATTTCACCTCGGCAGCAGGAATTTCGCCGCGATAACTATTCATCTGTTCCTGCATCTCCACATACTGAAAATTCGACTGTCCCTTCTGTCGATAATACAGCCGCAAGTACTCGACACGCAGCGAGGGATTTTCGATCCGTGCCTCGATGACGGCAGGCTGTTTTTCATAGGCCGTCTTCAGCGGAAAGTGGATCAGGCCTGTACTACCCTGCTCATTGGCCCACAGTATAGGGGCATCGAACATCAGACTTAAGAAACAGACCCCCAATAGCAAATATCCGATCCAAAAACGCAAGTGAGACATCTTACCCTCGTGCTGAGTTAGTGATAAATAATTTTCAGATTCTTTTTATTCCCATTGCTATCCTGAAATTCGAATAGCAATTCATGATCTCCATCCCCTTCAGTCGCCCAACTATATCGGCCGTCGGGTCCGGTGGGAAAGACCTGCGGCGCACCGTTCTTGGTGAGTTTGCCGGATTGACCCGCTTTCACCAACGCTTCGCCCAGTTTGTTGATTAGCTGTACCATGCCCTCGATGACCACAATAGTGGTGTTCCCCTCGCTATCAACAACACCATAAAATTCGGTACCTTTCACGGCCGCAACACCTGTTGGAGTTTCGACCACCAGCTTGGATTTTTGCTGGCTGACCTTGAGCCAGAATTGGCCCAGTGAGCAAACCAGACGCTTGCTTACCGACGCCTCGGTTCGTTTCCCGCGAATGGCCAGCATCGAATTATCCCGAACCTTGAGCAGGCTCTTGTCATCCGTAAAAATGATCGCGGCCAGAGAGTTCTCAGCGGTTTTGATCAGATCGCCTGAATTGAGTCGCAGACCCTTTTCCGCAACTCGCCAGTTCCCGGCGCTCTCTTTTTTGACTTTCACAGTGCCACTGGATTTCAGAATGAGGGCGATATCGTTGGTTGCCTGCGAGCGAAGGATGGTAATCCCGCATATAAGAATAATGA
The DNA here is from genome assembly GCA_034505795.1 of Candidatus Zhuqueibacterota bacterium. Lineage (GTDB taxonomy): Bacteria > Zhuqueibacterota > Zhuqueibacteria > Thermofontimicrobiales > Thermofontimicrobiaceae > Thermofontimicrobium_A. Next base: position 21,049 of record JAPDQM010000036.1, on the reverse strand, counting down.
AGGTGAGAATAAAAGTCTTTGCCAAATGGTTCATCGTTGTCTACCCCGGTTGCTGTCCCTGACGCTAATTAAAATTGATCGTTCGGATTATGCTATTCCACCTGAAAACTATCCACCGTGATTTTTTTGTCCAATATTTTTTGAATGAGTGCATTGAGTTGATTCATCGACATCGGCGAATTATTGTTTAACATCACCCCCGTAAAAATGAAATCGTATAGCGGTCCCCCTTCGGCAAAAAGCTCCTCGATGTTCAATTCGCCAGCCAAAGCCTGCAGATAAGCCAACACTTGCTGATGCTCCAGTGATAGCCTACCCCCACTCAGGTTGGCGATCTTGAATGCCCAAATTTCGCTTGCCAATTCCACCGGACCGCTGGAGGATTCGATGATGGCTACGATCTGCCAGTAGTATGTTTTTCCCTCTTCCAGTGGCCAGACGCCAGCAGGAGGGTATTGGAAAAAAGTGACATTCTCAACTATTTGCTGTAACCGTGGTTCATTGTTCATCACATCCGGTGGTGAGACATTGGTGGGCATTTTTTCGCACACAGTGATGCGGAAGCGTGTGGCATTGGAATGCCATTGAAAAAATGGTAGGGGCGTATAGAGTTCAACCAGGTCGGCGTTGTCCGCTGGCCAACCAGGAGCAATCAGATCAAGCACCGTAGCGGCATTGATAATGAGATCTTCTTCGTCAATCACCACGCGTTGATTTATATTATATTTGTCATAGTCCACCTGGACATAAAACTGATAGACGCCGGCTGGCAACTTGCCCCTGGCTAAAATAGCATCCCTTAGCGATTCCGTGGCATCGCTGATTTCGATATTTTGAATCGAATAGCGCTGCCCTTCTGACAGGATATTTTGACTGGTCAAATATATCCGTTCCAGCGCATTGATACGAAACGGTTCCGTGGCGCCATCGATGAGAATTTCATTGCCTCGCCGAATGCCAAAATGCAATACCAGGTCTTTGGGATATAGAAAATAGTTGTGAATGGTAACGGCAAACAGCAACGGTGCCGAGCCCAGGTTTGCAAGGTTAAGGTCATTTAAATAAAAGATGCCATTGTCAGGAATAAAAAGCTGGAGATCAACGAGCACTGTATCTTGAATAGTGGCTTGCGATGCAACCCGTGTGGGCATCAGCCACAGCAGTCCCAGCAAAAGTATCAAGGATGGTTTCAATGCTTTCATCTCTAACCCCAAAATAATGCAAATGCTTTGTAATAAGCTTAAAATGAACTCAATAAGACTGAGCAATTTGAATGCCACAAATAAATTGAATAATCAAGTTATTAATAAGTTAATATAATTGAGATCCAATGATGGCAATGGATTCTTATGGTTAACTGACCAATTTATAGCGCATAGCACCAATTGTTTTCGTTATGAATCTTTCTTAATTTTGTAATTGGATGCGCAGCGAAGGGTAGTTCATCTACCGCAAGACAACTGTTGTAAACTGAAGCAATGTTTCAGACAAACACAGTAGCAATAAAAATTGAATCAAAATACCAATCTATCCGTATAGAGGGCTGGCTTTTAAGAAGAAAATGAAAAAAGTCTGCCTAATAATCTGGTTATGTGAAGAAAAAAGTGCTTAATAGAACATCGGAACAATGATCGACGACTATGATGACAATCTATAAAGCGGATCCGGATACTTCTTCAGCTAATCTCTCTAACTGTTCAATCAGACACGATGAGAACATTGCGGTCAAAAAGAGTAGTCCTGTCCACTATCATTTCAAAATAAAAAGCACCACAGCTCAAATCACAAAAACGGTACAATACTGTGACGATCTGCTGCGGCGGCATCAATGGGGAACGCCTCATGTCCAGAGCGAACTCTGCATTGCGCTGTCAGAAGCATTGGCCAATGCAATTATCCATGGCAATAGAAACGATCCTGAAAAATTTGTGCAATTAAAAATTCGCCTCGACGAAAAGCAAGTAAAAATTAGTGTCATGGATCAAGGCCCGGGATTCGATCACCGGCATCTGCCTGATCCACTGGCGGATGACAATATCAAAAAACGCAATGGCCGAGGGATTTATCTGATGTCAGCCCTGGTTGATAGCGTTAAGTTTTCCCGACGCGCCAAAGGCATGGAGGTTACACTGCTCAAATCGTTGCCCAATGAATAGGCCACCTGCCGGATTGCCTGTGGATGGTCCCTCTCCTCAATGAGCCTGCTTATTGATGGCTTAGCATTCAACAAATCATTGCTGCCAAAATGATACATATAATCTTTATTCTGGTACTTAAAATCAAGATATGCTCAAATCGATAGCTGATAATGACTCGAATGCAAACATCTGTGGTAATGAGCAAAGTTATTTGTTTTTGCAATCCGGCTTCGTGAATCATTTCAAAAATCCTTGTAGGCTTTTAAATCATTCAACTATCAAAATACAAAGGCCAATACGGCTTAAAGCATCCACTTGGCTGATAAAATCCTTATTCACCTTAGTAACAAGCCCGATCCAGGCAGGCACGAACCTTATTACCTTGTAATGAAATGAAGAACTGGTGCAACTGCTGGATTCGTTGCTTCAGCATTTCCTGACATAAGCTACTCGCACCAGATTGAGGGTGGATAGCCACGGGTTTGCCGATCTGGACGATCCAAATTTCAGAATTGATGATCGCCAAAATGCATTTAGCGCCAAGTAGTGCATGTCTGTTGAATATAGTCCCTGATTTTTAGAACCACTTCTGGTTCAATTTCAAACGGCAGAATGCCTGTGCCGATACAAACTTTCTGTCGTCGCTGGGCCAGCCGCAGCACACGATCAACTTCCCGAAAAATGGCTTGCAGATTGCCAGTGGACAGGATAGCAGGATTCATATTGATGCGAACCATGACCTGCGGATAATCCTGCATCTTGGCCATAAACTGCTCCTGATCGGTCTCGGCCGGGCAGATGAGATATTGGGCGCCGGTTGTAAGTATGTCTTCCAGAATGGTGCACGTATCGCCGCCCATAATTAATGCCGTATTGCCAGCGGGTGATTGGGATAGATGCTGCAACATGGTTTTCAGCGGTGGCAGCGCTACGCTCCGAAACATTGCTGGGGAGATCAATGGCGGCGTGGCCGCCGATTCAAAAACCGACATGGACAGGGCATGACGAATAACTGCGTCACAAAAATGCAACTGGCTGACGACCAGATGCTGCAATGCCGCCAGCACTGCAGGCGGATCGACAATCATTTCAGTGAGCAGGTTCTCCAGTCCCAACAGATTGCTGGCAATGGAAAAAGGGCCGCTAATGGGTATGCTAACTCTTGCCTCTGGAAATTCCCGCTTTAATTTCTCCCCCACCGAGATTACCATGGGTATGCGTCCGCTCTCATCCGGCTTCAGTACTGGCAGCCGGCAGATGTCTGCCGCCGCTGAACAGATCGGCCTGGAAATTGCAGGAATGTCGTTGCCTATCGGTTCATTGATTCTAGCTCCATAGGCCTCGGCTTCGAGATTGTAGATGTCTATACCCACCACAATGGGCGAATGATGGTAATAGCGGAAGGCCATGGCATGTGCTTGAAACAGCAAATCAGCCTGTCGGGACACCTCCCAAGGCGAACGCGAGATGAATCTGGCGGCGTGCTCGTAGACGACCGGGGAAAAATTCATTTGCGATTTCCCATTTTTTGCTTACATGAGTTACAAATTAATTTGCAGCGCTGTTTTAAAATAAGGCTTCTGATGGTAAATGTCAAGACAAAAGATTGGTCAGGTAATACTTCTTTTATTACCATCTGAACGCCTCGATCGATCTTATTGCCGGGGGATGAGTTTAAAACATAAATCTTGTTGCTTCTTTCGTTGAAAAAATGTATTTTGTGAACAGAAAAGCACATCTTTTGAATGATTGTTGATGGAGTTGAGAGTTTGATCGAGCATGATTTGGCCGTTCAAGGAAAGGGAGTCGACAGCAAATGAAACGCCTTATTATTTTATGGTACCTGGGATTTAATCTGGTAGCCACCTGGTTATTAGCCCAACAGGCGCCAATCTCGCAGATCAACTATCTCTACACGATGATTGGTGACAGTGCATCGCCGGTGCGACTCAAACAAGCACGGGCAGTATCAGTGGCGCTCTCGGGCCTGATTTATGTCAGCGATACCGGCAACCACCGGATTCTGAAGCTGAGTCCCGACGGCGAAGTGCTGCAAATAGTAGGCGGTTTTGGCTGGCAAAAGGATCAGTTTTATTTGCCTTATGATATCCATGCCAGTTCAGCTTTAGATATTTTTGTGGCTGATTATAACAATCATCGCATTCAGCGGTATGACAAGGACTTAAACTATATTTCATCGCTCTATTCAAATGCCAATTGGGCTTCCACGGTTCAGTTTGGTTTTCCAAAGAGTATTGCCAGTTCGTTTCACGGCGAGCTTTTTTTAATTGATGGTGAGAATACCCGGATTTTAAAACTTAATTCGTTCGGCGAACCCGAAATGAGTTTTGGTGATTTTGCCGAGGGCCGCGGGCGTCTGCTGCAGCCGGTAAAGCTTTGCATCGGTGCTAATGATCAAATATTTGTTTCGGATGCTGCGGCCAATAAGATTTTTGTCTTTGACTATTTTGGCAATTATCTCATGGAAATCGGTGGAGCTGTCTTAAGCCAGCCGCAAGGGATCTATTTCAGTCATCGCCGCCTGCTGTTTGTGGCGGATCAGGGTAATCGGCGGATTGTTGTTTTCAAGCCTGACGGTGAACTGGTATTGACCTATCCAGGAACCATCGGTGCGAGCGGATCGCTGCAGCAGCCGGTTGATGTTGTCACTGTTCAGCAACGGCTGCTGGTGCTGGATAATGACCGGTTGCTGGTCTTTGAATGGAAATAAATAATCCAACAAGGCCGGGACAAGTCGACGCCACGGTCTTTTGGTCAGCACACATGCGGGTCAATAAACTCCGGCCAGGCGCATGATAGCACCCGGGAAGAATAAATAATGCAATGATTTTAAAAATCACCATAGTCGTTCATTAACCGATTCAAATAATTGTCCTCATGGAACGGATCAGGCTGATATTGGTAATGTTTTTGGTTGGGCCAACGATCATTGCGGCGCAACAGAGGATAAATTACAGCCTGTTTGAGCGTACAGTAGTTTTGTCTATCGACTCCCTGGTGACTGCCTATTCATTGCCGGATAGCTTTTTGATCAAAAATTCCGAACGGGTGATGCTCGATTCCACCCTTTTGGTGGCGGGTCGTGATTATGAGGTCGATAGTCGTTACGGCAAAATAACATTCCGCTACCACTTGTTGGCGGGGCAAAAGGTGAGGGTTTACTATCGTTTTTTGCCCATCTCGCTCAAGTCACGCTATTTTCTTCGTGAACTAAACCAACTCAGTTCATCCGACCAACCCATTAGCTACCCGTCGCAAACTATGGTTCGGCCGCGGCCCCCAGCAGAAGCCGCAGCCTCGCTGACGCAGAATGGCAGCATTGTGCGGGGCATTAGCATTGGCAGCAATCAGGGGTTGAAACTGGAATCGGGCCTGCGCATGGAAATTGCAGGGAAAATTGCCAATAAAGTAGAGGTTGTCGCGGCGTTGACTGACCAGAACACACCCATTCAGCCAGAAGGCAACACGCAGACATTACAGGAAATTGATAAGGTATTCGTTCAATTAAAAAGTGATCGGTTTCAAGCTACGTTAGGAGATTACTACTTTGCCCTGGACGGAACGGAATTCGGTCCGTATAACCGCAAGCTGCAAGGCGTGATGGGAACGGCCGATTTCGGGAAAACGCAGCTAACCCTTTCCGCTGCGGTCTCCCGCGGCAAGTTCACTTCCAATTATTTCCTGGGACAGGAAGGCAACCAGGGACCCTATCAATTGAAAGGTGATCGTGGGCAAATTGATATTATCGTTCTGGCCGGTACCGAAAAAGTCTGGATCGATGGGCAGCTTATGACGCGCGGGGAGGACAATGACTATGTTATCGAATATAGCAATGGCCAGCTCACGTTCACCCGTCGGCGGTTGATCACTGCCGATTCTCGCATTACAGTGGACTTCCAATTTTCGGACCAGAAATTCCAGCGTAGCCTTTATGGCGCCAATGTTCAATCCCATAGCAAAAATGACAAGCTGGCGCTAAATTTGCGTCTACTAAGCGAAGTGGACAACAAAGACAACCCGCTAGATTATACGCTGACTGAGGAAAACAAGCGTCGTCTGCAACTGGCCGGAGATCACATCGATTCCGCGGTGGTTTCTGGCGCTAATTATCTGGGGCCTGGCAAGGGGAGCTACATCGCCGTGGACTCTGCCGGGGTGCGCTTCTACCGCTACGTCGGCGCCGAGGCTGGGGATTATAATGTGGCCTTCGAGTATGTCGGCTCTGGCCAGGGCAGCTATCGCCAGCTCGGGTATGCCAATTATCAGTACGTCGGGCCCGGGCAGGGGACTTACTTGCCAGTTATTTTTCTATCGCCGGCGCAACGTCATGACCTGGTGGATGCGGAAATAACCTTTGCGCCGCAGCCAAATTTGCAGTTGAAAACCGAATTGGCAGTGAGCCGTCGCGATGAGAATCTATTTTCCACGCGTGATGACCGCGATAACAGTGGACTGGCGCTAAATGCCCAGTTGGGCTTGAAACAACAGGAGATTCAATTGCTGGGCTATCGCTGGGGAAAGGTTGATCTCTCCGGGAGGTATCGCCGAGTGCAGCAAGATTTTCATTTTCTGGATCGCACTGAAGAGGTGGAGAAAAATCGCAAGTGGGATTTACCGAGCCAGATCACACGCGCCGAGGAAATGATGGAGTTGCAGGCGAGTTACTTCCCACGGGATCAGCTTCGGTTCAGCGCCGGGATGGGCGAAAATCAGCGCGGGGAAAATTTTTATGCCCAGCGCTGGGAGTTTGGCTCGGAGATGACAATCAACAAACTGCCGATAACCCGATACCAAATCGAAGCTATCAATAGCCAGGAGGCGGCTGCCACGCGAACCAGCAGGTGGATTCGTCACCAGGGGAGCAGTCAGTATCAAATCTGGAAATTTAAGCCAGCGGTACAATTTCAGGCCGAGTCGAAAAAAGAGAATTTCCAGGACTCACTGTCATTGGGCTTTCGCTATTATGAGCTTTCCCCCATGCTCCAATTGCAGGATTGGAAAAAAATGGCCTTTGCCATCAGTCTGTCGCAACGACAGCAAGACCGGCTGGAGGCGAGCATCTTCCAACCAGAGTCAAAAGCGTCGACTCAAACCATTGGCTGGCAATTGCAAGAGTGGCGCAATCTTTCGCTGGCACTGGAATATACGCATCGGGAGCGCACGTATGCCGATTCTGCGATCGGCAAAAAGCTGACGGATCTGGCAGATTTTCGAGCGGACTATGCTCCCTTTCGCCGAGCGTTAACCACCAGTTGGCATTACCAGCTTTCCAACACCCAGGTGGCGCGGCAGGAGCGGATCTACATCAAAGTCGAGCGCGGCCAGGGGAATTATCGCTACGACGAAGATTTGAATGAATATGTGCCAGATGTATTGACCGGTGACTATATTTTGCGCGTCCGGGCGACCAATGATTTTGTGCCGGTGGTGGAATTGCGAGCCAGCAGTACTATCAAGTTTCAACCCGACCTGCTGTGGCATCAAGCGAAGCCGTTGAGCTCGATGGCGCAGTGGAAAAAGTGGTTGACGGCCATTTCAACCGAAACCTTTGTCCAACTGGAAGAAAAAACATCTGACCCCGATGTCTGGGCGATTTATCGGCTGAATCCGTCACATTTTCAAAATGAGACCACTACACTTTTTGGCATTGCCAATTTACGACAGGATATTTTCTGGAATCGAAACCTGGCTAAGTTTTCAGTTCGTCTCCGTTACAATCAACGACAGGATTTGAACAATCAATATCTCGAGGGCGGCCAGCGCTCCTATCTGGTCGAGCGTCAGATGCGGCTTAAAAGTCAGCTATCGCCCAAAGTGAGTTCTCAACTCGATTTTGAAAATCGAATGGAACAAAAAAAATATCAGATCGCAGGACGCAGCGACAAGGATATTTTAGCCAATCAAGTGATCCTGGATCTTTCCTATCGACCGCGGCAAATTTTCGAGTTGGCCAGCAAACTGCAATGGGCGCACGCTATCAATCGTGTGGCCAATAAGCTGGAGGTAAATTTTTTCTCACTTATGCCCCGGGCGAATTATTCGTTTCGCAGCAAGGGACGATTGCGGCTGGAATTGGAGCTAAATCGGGTAGACGTTCGGCCCAAAAAGGCCATTGTGCCCTATGAAATGGTTGGTGGCAATCGTGGCGGCACTAATGTGCGGTGGTCGGCAGCACTCGATTACAATATCTCTCGCTATATTCGGGCGGCATTCAATTGGAATGGCCGCTATGAAGAATCATCCCCGCGGCCTATCTATACGTTGCGGGCGGAGATGCGGGCGTTTTTCTAAGCCCGGGGCATGAATAGTCTTTGGCAACCGTGAATGCATTGCCTTTGTTGATTTTCTGGGGGAAGTGAACTCGAACTGGTAATAATGAAAATGATCTTGGACATCGGATTGTTGATGAAGAGCCGAAGCAGACTGTCGGTGAATATCCCAGCAATAGTACTTTTGGCTTTCTGGTTGGCATTCGGAAGAGTAGTTGCTCTCTGGAGTCAACCGGATACCACGCGGCTGCCTATCTCGCAGATCGACATTCAAGGGCGAATATCTCTTTCTCCAAAAGAATTTCAAAAGGCGATCCCGCCGGGGAGCTATACTTCAGCCGAGTTGACCGCGGCGATCCTGAATTTGTTGCAGGAGTATCAGCGACGTGGGCTGTATTTCACACGCATTGCGGCATCAGACTCGGCGCAACGTTTAAGGTTGCACATCAACGAGGGCGCCCAACTGCTGCTCAAGGAAATCAGCCTCCAAAGTAGCGATACTGTTTTGGTGGAACGATTGGCGCCGCTGCTGGATATTCGTCAGACTCGGACAATTGATGACGCTCTAATTTTCAATATTGAGGAATTGCTAAAATACCTGGAAAATCATGGCTACCCTTTCGCAGCGGTCATCATTGGGGACTTTGAAATCGAACAAAAAGTCGACAGTTTGCACCAGGAACTGACGTTTCGTCTGCAAGTCGACCCAGGTCCTTACGTTGCCATTGATTCGATTGTGGTTCAGGGGAATGCCCTGACCAAAACCGCAGTGGTATTACGAGCAATGCGATGGAAACCAGGCGAAATATTCAGCCAGCAGCGAGTGGAGCGCATGCGAGAACGGTTGTTGCGAACTGGCTATTTCAGTGAGGTCGAGTCGCCACAAATTCAACTCACTAACCAGGGGCGAGGCCATCTGGTAGTTGCGTTAAAAGAGGGAAATCCGAATCAATTGCAAGCGGTGCTGGGTTACAGTCCGGGCACGCCCCGTCAGCCGAAAGGTTATCTCACGGGCGTAGTGGATGTGGCGATGGGCAATTTATTGGGCACCGGCCGCACGCTAGAGGCGTATTGGTCCCGGAAAGATCCCCGCAGCCAGGAACTCCGATTTCGCTATCTTGAACCATGGGTTTTGGGTTCGCCGCTGCATGCTGGCGCTGGCTTTCAGCAGACGATTCAGGATACGTCATTTGTGCGACGTCAAATATCACTGGATGTCAGCCTGCCATATTCAGATGCATTGTTGATTGGGACATCCGTTGGAAGTGAGGAAGTGTTGCCTGATTCGATGGGGCAGGCACTATACCACTTGCCACAGAGCAATGCCTACCTGGTGCGGTTGAGCTTGAGTTATGACAGCCGAAATGATCCCTGGAACCCGGTCCGGGGGGTCTATTATGGCACGCAATACGAGTTTGCTCGAAAAAAAGTGGCTCGATTTACAAGCAGCGACGCAACGACCATCGTTGGCGGGAGATTTCGCCGCGAACGATGGCGGCTGGATGGGGAACTTTATTTGCCAACTTTCCGCTGGCAAACGCTGCTCCTCGGTTTGCACGGCAAGCAGATAACATCCACAGAGCAGCCGATTTCTGTGGCCGATCTGTTTCGCTTTGGCGGCACCGGGACATTACGCGGCTATCGTGAAGATGAATTTTGGGGCGAAAAGATTGCCTGGGTCAATATTGAGTATCGTTATTTGTTGGCTCCTCGATCGCGGGTATTTGTATTTTTTGATGCCGGATATTTTACTCGCAGCGATGAATCGCGCCAGGCGATTGAAGACCACAAATTCGGCTATGGGCTGGGCCTGCGTCTTGACACACGATTGGGAGTTCTGGGGATTGACTATGGCCTGGGCGAGGGCCGAGGATTGGGCAGTGGGCTGGTGCATATTGGTCTGATGAATAAATTCTAGATGAAGAATCCGTTGCGGCCAATTTTTAAAACGACTGCAGCGCGCCTTGCTCCAGGTCGCCGTCACTTGGCATAGCTGCAACTGAATCTCTCCATTTGCTTTGCTGAATCACTGCCATCGCGTTTCATCTGAAAGTCGCACGCTGATTCGCTCAGACACTGCCAAGGTTACTGGATGATGACCTAATATTGATCATCATGGTCGCGTTCTTCCGATGACGAATGATGGGTTAATGGAATACTGTGCTAACAAGATAGCGGCTGGCAGTCGGAGTTAGCCGGGATCCGTAGGCAGTAAGGGATGGGGTACTTTTTTGTCTATGACTATCTCATGAACTGATATGAATAGAATAAAACAGAGCATTCTCATTCTCATTCTCATTTTCTTTTTCTTCTGGGCTGGCGGATGTATTTCATCCTTCGCGCAAAAGCTGCCTTTCAAGAATTATTCGACAAAGGATGGTCTGGTCCATAATGAGATTCTTTACCTATGGCAAGATTCTAATGGTTATCTGTGGATTGGCACCGCTGAGGGCATCAGCCGTTTCGACGGTGCGAATTTCACCAATTATGTGTTGAAAGATACCAGCACATCCGAACGGATTGATCCCGTTATCACCTATGTCAATACCATTTTTGAGGACCGCGACCAAAATATCTGGATCGGATTAAATTACTGGGGAGACGTGGCCCGATTTATTCGGCGCGACCAATCCTTTGTCCGTTATACCGTGATTCCGACCAGACCATTGGCGCCGACCTGGGTCAATACGATTATCCAGGATAGGGACGGCACGCTGTGGTTCGGTACCGATGATGGCTTGTTTATTTTTGAAAACGATGCCTTTCATCCTTTTTTATTCGATTCCACCAATTCGTCGACTCCGATTCGAGTGCTATATGAAGATCATCAGGGCGCCCTCTGGATCGCCACGCATTGCGGACTTTACCGCTATCATAAAAATGAATCCCGCGTCCAATTGCTGCAATTTCCCAATATCGTTATCTCCCAATGCAATGCGCTTTATGAAGACAATGATGGCAATCTATGGATCGGCACCGATGATATTGGACTGATAAAGCTGGAAAACTATCGGATTCGGAATCGGCCGCCATTTCAATTAAAAGCTTACACCGTCGCAAACGGTTTACCTTCTAACTCGGTTCACAAGATTTTGCAGGATGATTTTGGAACGCTATGGATCGCGACCTGGGCTGGGCTCTGCCAGTTTAAACCCGACACCGAAGAACTTATCACTTACAATACGACGAATGGCTTGCCGAGCGATAATTTAAGGGACATGTTGCAGGATCGGGAAGGAAACCTCTGGCTGGCTACGAATAACGGTATAAGCAAACTCACCAGCGATGCCTTTGTCAATTACGGCAAAAATGACGGTCTGCCTACTGAAGCCCTGACACAAATTGCTGGCGGTGCCAGGGGGGAAATGTGGATCGTTGGATTTGGCGGCGCCAGTCGCTGCATCAAAGACACATTTGTTTCGATCAAGCCCTTAGAAGGACGTGATATTTATTCGGTAATAGTTGATAACTCAGGTATAGTCTGGTTTGGAACTACCCAAGGGCTGTTAAAATGGAAAGGCGGAAAAATCCTCTCGCACTTCACGCGCACGAACGGCTTACCCGATGATCAAATCCATTCGATATTTGAGGATTCCCGAGGGCGACTGTGGTTCGGGCACGAGAAAGGGGTGAGCCGATTGTGGCAGGGCAAATTTCGTCATTTCTATGGCCAGATTGAGAATCCTTTGGTCATCGGTATGACTGAGGACAAAGATGGAACAATATGGTTTGCGACCTATCGGGATGGTATGTATAAGTTAACTGCCGCTCCGGAATCAGACATCAATTGGAGCAAAGTGGACCTTCCCATTGGGTTTCGAACCCGGGCGATACTCTGCGATCGAGATAATAAAATTTGGATTGGGACACGGTTTCAGGGTGTTTTCCGTTATGATCCACAAACAGGCGCTCTCTCGAACTATACTAGCGATAATGGCTTTTCGTCAAATTTCATTCGGTCCATTTTTCAGGATAGTAAAGGCAAACTCTGGTTTGGCACTGCCCAAGGCGTGAATTATTTAGACGGCAACAGCTTTCGAGGTTACTCGACTCGCGATGGGTTGGCTGGCGATGCTGTTATGAGCTTTTTTGAGGATCGTCAGGGGTTCTTATGGTTTGCTACCAGCACCGGCTTATCCCGCTACAATCCAGCCCGGGACCGCGTGGTGACAACGCCGCCACCAGTTTACATCACCCACTTTCGCATCCTGGGGCAAGAGGTGTCCCCGAAAAACGGAATGCGCCTAACTGCTTCCCAGAGATCGGTGTCATTTGAATATGTGGGGATCAGTTTTAAAGATGAGACTCAGGTCCATTATCAGTACCGTTTGCAAGGATTTGCTCCCAACTGGTCCGAAATCACGGAGCGACGCTACGTGAATTACACCAACCTCCACCCGGGAAACTATATTTTTGAGGTTCGGGCTAGAAATGCCGATGGCGTGTGGAGCGATCAACCGGCCACTCTTAATTTTCACATCGCTACCCCGATCTGGCAGCGCTGGTGGTTTATTAGCCTGGCGATCATGGCTCTCGGAAGTGTCGCTTTCGGTTGGCATCGTTACCGGTTAAATAAGCTGCTGGAGCTGGAACGGATGCGCAGCCGCATTGCCACTGACCTGCATGATGAGGTGGGCTCCACCTTGAGCAGCGTGGCGTTATTCAGCGAAATGGCCAGACGTGAGGCACAAACCATCGCCCCCAAAATAGCCGAGCGTTTGCAGAATATTTCTGAAATTGCCAGGGAGTTAATGGAGACGATAAGGGACATCGTCTGGTCAATTGATCCGAGTCGCGATAGCCTGGAGCATGTGGTGCTCTATATGAAACAATACGTGGCCGAAGTGCTGGAAGCCAAAGGCATTCTGTTTGACTTTTACGTTCCGGAAGAGACCAAGAGCTTACGCCTGCCCATGGATGTGCGTCATCATTTCTATTTGATTTTCAAAGAGGCTATCAACAACCTGGTGCGGCATTCGAACGCCCATCAGGCAAACATCCGATTGGGATTCAATCAGCACATGCTGATTTTGGTAATACAGGACGATGGTTGCGGTTTCGACCCAGCTCAAATTGCAAGCGGAAATGGCTTGAAAAACATGAAAAATAGAGCTCGGTTGATCAATGGCGTGCTCACCATTGATACCGCTCCCGGCAACGGCACTGAAATAGCGCTGAAGATAGCTTTTCAGAAATAAATCACTCAAATGCGGTATTGACTTATTCGGAATTTTAGGGTAAATTGATTTTAGTAGTAACCCATTTATTTCCTATTTGAAATGCCTGTGGGTCTTCGTTCTTAGAAATAAAAATCCGCAGAAATAAAACCAACAATTTATTTCTGTAGGATTGCATTTCTGCAAGAGAGAATTGCTCAGGTTCTGTTCCTGAATTTTCAATATCCTGAATGGTAAATCTGAGCTTTAATTTTCACTTTCTAAAAAAATTGCAGTTCATCCTGAATAAAGTGAGAAGATCAGTTGTCTGAAGAAGACGGTATCAAGGTCGTAATTATTGAAGACAATGACCTGTTCCGCAATGGTCTGTTGCAGCTAATCAGTGGAACGCCAGGTTATGCCTGCATTGGCGCGTTTGGCGACTGCGAAACCGCGCTGCCAGAAATTGAGGAATTGCAGCCAGATGTCATTCTCATGGATATCGGCCTGCCAGGTATGTCAGGAATCGAAGGGGTCAAAGCCATTAAAGCAAAATCTCCGGAGATCGACATTCTGATGCTCACCATCTACGAGGATGATAATAAAGTTTTCGAATCCCTTTATGCAGGAGCTTCAGGATACTTGCTGAAAAAGACCTCACCTGCCGGTATTTTGGAGGCAATCAGCGAAATCCACGCTGGTGGGGCTCCAATGTCACCGCGCATTGCCCGCAAGGTGCTGGATGTCTTTCATGGAGAAATCCCTTCCGAACAGACTAGTCAGCTTTCGAACCGAGAGCAAGAGATTTTGCAGCTTTTAGTGGAAGGGCTGAGTTACAAAGCCATTGGCAGTCGGCTGTTCATCAGTCCCCACACGGTTCGTACCCACCTCAAGAATATTTACGAGAAGCTTCATGTCCACTCCAAATCGGAAGCCGCAGTCAAGGCAGTGAAGCGGCGACTGATTCCCTGACATCACCATTGCTTTCAGCTACAACCTGCACCAAAATACCCCATTTAGGCGATTGATTTTAAACCTGCTGAACCTTATATTAAATTGAATAGGCAGGATTTCGTGCTGTGATGTTCTATTATTCCTTTATCAGAATAAAGGACCAAGGCCAAAGCAGAGATGTCTGCAAGATTAGCGGTTGTTATCAATCTGCAAACACTAACGCGCGTCAATCAATCAGCGCCTATTGGACACACAGATCTAACGGAATTCACGATTAAAAGTATCTCACTCATAAGCAAGGAGGAATAGCTATGAAGCGTTTGATTTTTTTATGCGGGCTTTATTTGGTATTGGCAATCCAACCAAGCTGGAGCCAGACTCCGCCAATCCCACCCTTTATGAGTTATCAGGGGGTCCTGACGGATGCCAGTGGCAACCCCATAGCCGATGGCAATTACAATCTTACCTTCAAGCTGTACGATATTCCTAGCGGAGGCACACCGAGTTGGAGCGAAACCCAAACAGTTCCAGTGAATAAGGGAATTTTCAATGTGATGCTGGGAAAAGCAGTGCCCTTGGATCTTCCATTCGGAAAGCCGTTCTGGTTGGGGGTGTCAATTGGCGGAAATCCCGAGCTCACGCCCCGGATCGAGCTTGCTGCCGCGGCTTACAGCTTCAATGCTCGGATGATCGGCGGCGGCACCAATTGCTTTCATCAAGAAGGCAATGTCGGCATTGGAACAGCCGAGCCGCAACAAAAACTCCATGTGGTCGGCATCGGCCGCTTTGATTTGCCAACCGGTCAGATAAGCCTCAGCACACCTGGGGGCTGGCCTGGCATCATTGCTTTGTCACAGAATGGACACCGAAGAGATATCATCTATGACGACAGCAGCATTCGTCTCCTAGTGGGTTCCTCGAATGCAGCGCCCGTAGCGACCAATGGCATTACCATCGACGAAAGCGGTAATGTTGGCCTGGGCACTAACTTTCCGAATGCGAAAATGGACATTAATTTTGGAGCGACTGGAGCGATAAAGGCCGGCACGCCGCTGGGGAACGGACCGGGATGGATTATCATGGGCCCCAATGGTCATCGTCGCGACATAGTTGGCGATAAAAATGGGATATATATCGGCGCAAGCTCCAGCGATGCCGCTGCTAATGCCCAATTCCAAGTATCCGAAGCCGGTAATGTCGGAATTGGGCTCTTTACTGGTATCCCCAGCAATATTCTGCAAGTGGTTCAAAATTCTGCAACCGATCCCATTGCTGATGGCTGGACAACCTATAGCTCCAGACGCTGGAAAACAAATATCCAGCCCATTAACAATGCACTGGACAAGGTTCTCCGGTTGCGCGGCGTTACCTTTGATTGGAAAAAAGACGGCAAGCATGACCTTGGCCTGGTCGCCGAGGAGGTGGGGGAGGTAGTTCCTGAAGTGGTGGTTTACGAGGCAAATGGCAAAGATGCTAGATCGGTGGACTATCCACGTCTGGTTGCTGTCCTCATTGAAGCGGTGAAAGAGCAACAAAAGCAGATCATGGAATTGAAAGCGACTGTTCAGATCCTTATGACCAGCCATCAAAAAGCCGATGACAAATTCAGTCAGGGAGGGAGCGACAAATGAAGCCGATTAAAATTGGTTTGGTTTTGTTGACACTTGGTTTTGGCCTGATCTTGCTCCAGCGGGCTGAGGCACAGCCGAGAGTTGCCAACAGCGTGTTTGGAAATGGGGGTGCTATGACCAGTGGCAGCAGCTTTCAACTCAATAGCACCATCGGACAACCTGCGATTGGCATGATGAGTAATGCCTCCACCATTCATCAAGCTGGATTCTGGTATCAGTCCGGCGGCTTCGTTACCAGTGTCGAGGAAGCTTTAGCTGATCGTCTGCCAACTGAGTATAAGCTGGCGCAGAATTATCCCAATCCGTTCAATCCACGCACAAGCATTCGGTACGATCTGCCCGAAGAGAGCGAGGTCACTCTTAAAATTTATAGCCTGTTGGGAGAAGAAGTCGCAATCCTCTTGAATGACCGTGCTGCGCCGGGCAGCTATAAAGTGGAATGGCAGCCAGCGCACCTTGCCAGTGGAGTTTATCTCTGTCGTTTGACCGCCAGGTCATCGACAGGTGATCAAACCTTCAGTGAGGTTAAAAAGCTGATTTATGTGCGATAGAAAAGGCTTGCTTTGATGAATATTGCACGCCTATCATATTGCGGGGTATCACCCTGCAAACGGATTGCGACTGCCAATCAAGATTTCTGACTCACTTTGAGAAATGCTCACGGAAGTTGATAGCTATGCTACTTCCGTGAGCAGTTTCTTACCGATTTAGTAGAGGATTAAAAAGCGCTCTGCGTTAGGGTGATGCGTTTGCCTAGGAATGTTCCTTAAGAAGAATAGCCATAGCGCTCTACCTCCGACCATAGCTATAAGCAACGCATACCGATCGCATTCAAGTGTTCTACGAATCGACTTTGCTGCCCAATCATGGTACAAAGACGGCCCTAAAGTGGATGAAATTGGTCATTGAGTATCAGGCGTACAGGTCTAATCCCAGGCAATAAAGGCTGAAATGTGAGAGATCGTATAAATTATCTTTGTGTTGTACCTGTTCGTCCCATTCCCATCCCAGGGATTGTATCTTCCTCATTTCAAAACATTCATCGAATATTACGCCACGTCAGAAATTTCTTGAATAGTCAGGAACGAAAAACAGTATCTTGAATTTGTGCAAAGATTTTTGTATTATCATTAAAAGTGCTAAAAATTCTGTTGAATTAGTGCCTGGACGACAACTACCTGATTTGCGATTTACCAGTCATTGCGAGTTTTTCTGCCAAAGCAATATCTCTAAATAAAAAAGGGATTGCATCGTCGCTTCGCTCTTTGCAATGACTGCTGAATTATAAAATTATGAATTTTCGTCAAGACACTAAGTAATGTGAATGATCGGATTAACAATGCCTTGTTACAAGACCCTAGAAAAACTCCGCCCAAGCAATGGCGGACACGTCCGCCAAAAAGAAGGCATACAGGTCCACCAAAAAAGAGGTGGATAGGTTGGCAAGCGCGGCATGGGTTTGGCGTATAAAGCCGAGGATTTAAAGCTCAAACGTATGGTTATGCTTGAAGTTATCTTCACCAGAATTGATTCTTCATCCCACTGCACAGAAGCGGTTCATTAGCCTTCAGCGAAAAGGTGGGATTTCAAAAAGTCGGCACATTGATTGAGAAGTATCCTTGAAATATGTTAAAAAGCACAGCCCACCTAACTAACTAATAGCGGAGGGCCCTCAAATGTTTGACCTCATCAAATCATTGGCAGCAATGACGATTCCGTCGATTTTAGTAATTTCCGGAATTTTCTTCCTCTTTCTGGCGGTGGGCGGACAGTTTGGCGCCAAAATCGTTACGGATAGAATCAAACCCAGATCTGCAGGTATTATCGGCGCTATTCTGCTCATCGCGGGTGTGGCAATTTGGCTGGGAAAACTGCAACAGCCCCCTGGCCATCCTTAGTTGCCGGCACAAATTCAACGAATGGAACAAGAGCTGAGGCAAAATGAGCGCCAGCAAGAAGAGACAAGCAATGAAATTCAACATCTGCGCTCGCAGCTCCCATCGAATCCAGATGCTCATCGTGTGTTACCTGAGAAAGAAAGGCGGCTGCAGGAGCTTGAACAGCAACACCGCGCGCTTCAAGAAGAGCTGGAACGGTTGCGTCACTCGCTGAAATAGCCTCAAGCTGGACAAGTCAGTTGGAACAGAGTAGCAATCCCGATTTCGGGGAACCCAAAAAATCTTGAAGTGCTAATTTCTCGATCCACCCTCTGGCAATGGGCGTCAACCTGAATAGCGTCAAAGCATGAAATTTAGGATACATTGAATTATTTTGTGCCTGGATTAAATTGATAATACCAGCAAATTAAATTATCGAGCAAGCTTCAGTTAAACTATTATAGCAGAATGATTGACAGCAGAATGATTTTGATTGTTCTCATAAAATTTCAGAAAATAGCCTTGACTTTGATCATAGGATTGAGTATTTTTACTCAGTGCATTGAGTATTTGGGAGAAAGAAAATGCAACCTACCGCATTTAAAAGAGAAATTGTTGGACAGTTATTGAAAAGAATCCGCGAGCCGAGGCGTTTTATTCAAGTAGTCACTGGGCCCAGACAGGTCGGCAAGACAACCGCGGTTCATCAATTATTAAGTGAATGGTCTGGAATTTCTCATTATGCGACAGCCGATCTCCCAGCGCCACCGCAGCCGAACTGGATTGGACACCAGTGGGAAATTGCTCGCCTGCGCGCTCAAGAAGGAACACCAGTCGTTCTGGTTTTGGATGAAGTGCAGAAGGTGAGCCGGTGGTCAGAAATTGTCAAGCGCTATTGGGATGAGGACAGCCGTTTCGGAAGAGATATCCGCGTCATTATCCTCGGCTCGTCAGCGCTACTGGTTCAGGCGGGCCTTGATGAAAGCCTGGCAGGGAGATTCGAGCTGCTCCATGCAACCCACTGGAGCTTCAAAGAATGTGAGGACTGTTTCGGCTGGGATCTTGAGCGCTATATCTTTTTCGGAGGCTATCCCAGTGCGGCGCCACTAATTGATGATGAGCATCGCTGGTCACAGTACATCCGTGATTCGTTAATCGAAACTACGGTGAGCAAGGATATTCTACTGCTGAATCGAGTTGAAAAGCCAGCGTTGTTACGCCAGCTATTTCTGTTAACGGCTGAAAATTCGGGACAGATTATCTCCTATCAAAAATTGATGGGACAGCTATTTGATGCGGGTAATACGACTACGCTGGCTAACTACCAACACCTGCTGGAAGGCGCACGCTTAATTTGGGGCTTACCCAAATATTACGGCCAGGCGATTCGACGCCGTGCTTCGACGCCCAAATGGGTCGTACTGAATACGGCTTTGATGACCGCGCTGGCTGGAATCAGTTTTTTAGATTGGCGCAAAGATACCACCCGCTGGGGCCGATTGGTTGAAGTGGCTGTCGGCGCACATTTGATTAATACCTCGCTAAGTACTGGCATCGATGTTTTTTATTGGCTGGATCACAATAAAGAAGTCGACTTTGTACTGAAGCAAGCCGATAAGCTGCTTGCCATTGAGGTCAAAAGCGGATTGTTTAAAGGCAAGCACCCAGGATTATTGGCTTTTGTCCAAGAATTTCCGAACGCTCGAACACTGCTGGTTGGTCAGGAGGGCATTCCCGTAGCCGAGTTCTTAAGCCATCCCGCTGCCTATTGGCTGAAAGGATGAAAATGAGCTAATTTAAAATTGCCAGAAATTGGGAAAATATAGCAGATTTAAAAAGGAGACGAATTAACATGATCGGCAAAACCATCTCCCACTATAAAATCCTCGAAAAGCTCGGCGAAGGCGGTATGGGCGTCGTTTACAAAGCCGAGGACTTGAAACTCAAACGAATTGTCGCTCTCAAATTTCTCCCGCCAGAATTGACTCGTGATGCCGAGGCAAAAGAACGTTTCATTCAAGAAGCGCAAGCTGCCTCTGCCCTCCAGCACAACAACATCTGTACAATCCACGACATCGATGAGACTGGCGATGGACAACTTTTCATCGTCATGGATTGCTATGAAGGCGAGCCATTGAAGGGGAAGATAGCTCGTGGGCCGATGAAGCTGGAAGAAGCAGTGGAAATTGCACTTCAGGTCGCAAGCGGTTTGGCGAAGGCGCACGAGCATGGAATTACTCATCGGGATATTAAGCCTGCCAATGTGATGATTACCAACGATGGTGTGGTAAAAATTCTGGATTTCGGCCTTGCCAAGCTAGCAGGTCAAGTGGGGCTCACTAAAGCTGGTATGACGGTTGGCACGGTGGCTTACATGTCACCAGAGCAAACACGGGGCGAAGAGGTCGATCACCGAACGGACATCTGGTCGCTGGGTGTGGTTTTATATGAGATGCTAACAGGACAGTTGCCGTTCAAAGGCGCATACGAACAGGCAGTGATCTATTCAATTTTGAATGAGGAGCCAGAACCAGTCACCGCAGTACGAACAGATTTACCCGCAGAATTAGACCACATCGTCAGCAAAGCCATTGCCAAAAACGCAGCAGAACGGTATCAGCAGGTGGCTGATCTGGCGGCGGATTTAAAATCACTCCGAACACGGATTGAAACAGGCAGAACCGAAACACAGCCAACGTTATCCAAAAGAAAATTAATCTATGGGGTGGGTGGACTGATTGCTCTCATCGCGATATTGCTCCTGTCAAAGATTTTTTGGTTCAAACCGCCTGCAGATGCCATTGATTCGATAGCCGTGCTGCCGTTCCAGAATCTTTCGGCTGATCCAGAGCAGGAGTATTTCTCCGATGGCATGACCGAGGCACTGATTACCGAGCTCTCAACCATCAAAGCGCTGCGTGTCATCTCACGAACTTCGATCATGCGCTACAAGAAGACGGACAAATCGCTGCCAGAAATTGCCCGAGAGCTGAAAGTGAAGGC
>JAPDQM010000035.1:0-32306 GCA_034505795.1 Candidatus Zhuqueibacterota bacterium | reverse complement strand
ATCGCCATTCTGGCTCGGCGATTATACGGACGATATATTCTGCCACGAGCGGAGCATCTGGCCAAACGGGTGCAGGAGATCGAATCGGGCAAGTACGAGCCCATGCTGCAGGATTTGATGAAGGCGGATAAAGCCACCTTGATGAAGCTATACAAAGAGCGCCAGACCGAGCCTGATAACGCCGATGAGATGTGGGAACCTGCGGATAAGAATTATCTCTAAGATGTCGGTTCGGCTGGAGTATTGGAGCACTGGAGTATTCGATCTGGATTCCATTACTGCAACAATACTCCATCACTCCAATACTCCATTCAAATAAAAAAATACTTGATTGCTCAAATACAGAAGATGAGGTAGGAACATGCCATACACACCAGAGCTAAAAAATCTGATCAAAGTCGTTGAGAAGACCCGACCTGCTCGTGTTGCGAAAAAGAAGCGAGGCGAGGAGTTTCCTGCCATTCCCGTGGATCAGCGACAGGAAATTCTGAAAAAATACCATCCTGATTTTATCGATGGGACCAGGCGTCCGATTCGGGTTGGCCCCAGCAAAGGGTATAGCATCGCCAATGAATATGTTGATATTCTGGAAACCAAAAGCCGTGTCGATCCCGATAAAATCGATCTGACAGATATTGTGATGGAGACGGATGTGCTCATCATTGGTGGTGGTGGTGCAGGCAATTCGGCGGCATTATTGGCACGAGAGCATGGCGCAAAGGTGATCCTGGCGACCAAGCTGCGCAATGGCGATGCCAATACCATGATGGCCGAGGGCGGAATTCAGGGTGCCAGCAAGACCTGGAAGGATTCGCCTTATTATCATTATCTCGATGTCATGGGCGGCGGTCATTTTGTCAACGATCCTGAATTGGTCTATACACTGGTAACCGAGGCGCCGAAGGTGCTGGCCTGGCTGGAAAAGCTGGGGATGATTTTCAGCAAATTTCCCGACGGCAAAATGAAAGCCATGCATGGCGGCGGCACGTCTCGCAAGCGAATGCACTATGCGGGCGATATCACTGGCGCTGAAATCATGCGCACGCTGCGGGACGAAGTGCGCAACCACCCCGATGATATCAAGGTCCTCGAGTTCTCACCAGCGGTCGAACTGGTGCTGGATGATCAGGGGCGGGCAGCAGGGGCGGTGCTCTACAATATGGAGACCGAAGAATATTTTGTGGTCAAAGCGAAAGCGGTGATTATTGCTACGGGGGGATCTGGTCGCCTTCATATTCAAAAATTTATGACTACCAACCATTACGGCGCTACGGGCGATGGTCTGGTGTTGGGCTATCGAGCAGGCGTGCCAGTTTGTTTCCTTCATGCCGTTCAATATCATCCCACGGGTGCTGTTTTCCCAGAGCAAGCTGAGGGACTTTTGATTACTGAAAAAGTGCGTGGCGCTGGCGCCAACGTGGTCAATATTCATGGCGAACAATTTGTCTATGAGCGCGAGCCACGCGATGTCGAGGCTGCTGCCATTATCCGAGAATGTTCAAAAGATCGCGGCAATGGCGTGCCCACACCCACGGGCAAATTCGGTGTCTGGTTGGATTCGCCGATGATCGACGATTTGCAGGGTGAAGGAACGGTGCGACGAGAATTCCCTGGCAAGCACATTCTGTTTCGGCGCTATGGCATTGATATTTCCAAAGAGCCGATGCTGATCTATCCAACACTGCACTATCAAAACGGTGGCCTGGAAGCGAATAATAAGTGCGAAACCTGTGTGCCAGGACTGTATGTCGCTGGCGAAGTTTTGGGCGGTGTCCATGGCGAAAATCGATTGATGGGCAATTCGCTATTGGATGTTACCGTATTCGGACGGATCGCTGGAATGACTGCGGCGGAGTATATCAAAGGCTACCAGGGCAATGGAAAATTGACCCTGGATCATGTGAAAAAATATAACAAAGAAGTAGAGAAAGCTGGCATAAAAGACAAAGTCGGTCCCATGCTGCTGCCCGATTATTCCAATCCCGAAGTCCGTAAACGTCAGCTCACTACCCACTATCTGGGGACAATTCGATGATAGCGGTTAGGATGGTGACTCAGGGATAGCGTAATTTGTCGCATTCTTGTTCTCGGTTCGTCAATATGTAGGGCGAACAAAGTCGCCTCAGTTTTTTAAGGCAAAGCCTCACTAATGGTGAGGCTTTCGTGCCAAATGGAGTGGAGGAGATTGCATATTGCATGAAGCTAAAATATTTGATTTTTAGCTCAGTAGTGCTGTTTTCGGCCGGCGTCTGTGTTTTGCTCTGGAATTATAAGTTGGACTATCGAGGGGTGGTCTGGCTATATCTGTACTCCATTCCATCGCATGTTTATATCTCTTTCTTGCCGCATGAACCGGTGCTGTTATTCTATGGCAAATCCTTCAACATTTGGGCGGCGGTGGTCGCCGCAACGCTGGGCACGCTAATTGCCGGTTTCATCGATTATGAAACACTGGGACCGCTCTTACGGCATAAAAAGATAAAAAATTTGTATGACAATAAAAATCTCTACCAGCGCGCGGTTAAATTCTTTTACAAAGCACCGTTCTGGATGGTAGTCATCGCTGGCTTCACACCGATCCCGTTTTACCCTTTCAAATTTTTGAGCATTGCCTCGAATTACTCGCAACACAAATATCTCCTGGCGCTACTGGTCGGCCGAGCACCGCGTTACTTTTTGCTTATCTGGTTGGGATACACCATCAAAATCCCTGATTGGCTGCTAATTGCAGCTTTTGCGCTGATGTTTGCCTGGGGAGGGTATGGTTATTTGAAGGATAAGCTAAAGAAGCGATCAATCGCTGAACAACTTCCATTTGAAAGCTCTGAATCACCGGGCGAACAACTGGAATTGAAATTTTTAAGATAAAATTTCAACCGCATCTACATGCAATCTTTTATAATAGCGCAACTTTGCCGGTTGCATTAGGACCACCACTCATCCGACGAAAATAATGCTTCATTTGGGCATCGCAATCCAGCCATTGCTCAGTTTGTAATCAGATGGGACTCCCATTGGCAAATGAACAATGGCTGGCGTTATATCAGCTATCCTTTCAGGAAAGTGGCTTTTCGATTTCAGGCACTGCTTTAGGAATCGGGCTGCCTAGCACCCGATGGCCTTGGGCGGTGACCAATACATCATCTTCGATGCGTATACCGCCAAAGCCAATGGTCCTCTCCACCTTGTCATAATTGATGAATTGAGCATGTTTTTTCTCCGTCTTCCACTGTCGGATGAGCTCAGGCATAAAATAAATCCCGGGTTCAACCGTTAGCACATGCCCGGGTTGCAGCTCTTTCGCAAAACGCAAATAAGCCAGTCCAAATTGTTGGCTGCGCTGAATGTTGGCATTATAGCCAACAAAGTTCTCCCCCAGGCCCTCCATATCGTGCACATCCAATCCCAATTGATGGCCCAAACCATGGGGAAAGAATAAGGCATGAGCACCTTCTTTTATTGCGTCGTCTAAGTTCCCTTTCATAAAGTTGAGCTGCTTAAGCCCATCAGCAATCACACGAGCGGCATGGAGGTGGACATCACGAAATAGGACGCCGGGTTTCATCATTCGAATGGCTTCGAGTTGGGCATTCAGCACCACGCTGTATATTTCTTTTTGTAGCGGCGTAAATTTGCCAGTTACGGGATATGTCCGGGTGATGTCACTCGCATAATGCAGCGGCGATTCTGCACCAGAATCAAGCACCAAAAGATCCCCCTCTTTCATGCGATTGGCATGCGAATGGCCGTGCAATACTTCACCACGAACCGTAAGGATAATCGGGAAAGAGATGGCGCTGCCTCGGGATAATAGTAGCCCTTCGATCTGGCCATAAACCTCATGTTCGTAGATCCCGGGCTTGGTGAGTTTCAAGGCCAGATCATACATGTCGCGGCTAATCTCCAGCGCCAATTCAATCTCCTTCACTTCAGCGTCGGATTTGATAGATCGCTGGGCGACGACCGCCTTGATTAGTTCCGCAGACGCATAATCGTTGACCACGTCGTGACGGATGCCGGTTAAGGTTTCGATTTTGATTAGATTTTCCGGCCGATATTGGGGCAAAAAATGTATTTTTCGGCGCTGCTTGAGGGCCGCCGGAATCAGCTCAGCTAATTTTTCGGTCGGTTCTACCTGACCCACGCCCACTTTTTCAGCTTTGGCTGCCAGCTTTTCCTGTGGGCCCATCCAAACCATGTCGTCGACCGTGAAATCGTAACCAAAAATAATTTCTCTGTCATTATCGATGTCGATTACCGCAGCCAGGCCGGGAAAATCCAGACCAAAAAAGTACAAGAAGGAACTATCCTGGCGAAAATGGAAGGTGTTGGCCCCATAGTTCATTGGGCTTTCGTCGTTGCCTAAAAATAAAATGAGACCCGAGCTGATTTGTTCTTTCAATTTTTTGCGTCGCGCTTCATAAATTTCCTTATCGAACATTATTGCACCTCCAAAGTCTTTGCAATATTCGTTTCTGTCATTCATTTCCTGTTTTGCTATTGAGATTTAGGTGATTCATCACCTGACCACTATCTCGTCGACAAACAACCAGGCTTTGCCGCCAGCCCCTGGGTGATTCGGGGGACAGACGCCGATATTTTGAGCGAAAATTTTAATGTAGCGAGCTTTAGCATCTGGAACCTTTGCCTTGAATTCTTTGATGATGGCTTCGGGATAATCGGTTGGGATATCGTTCTCCACTCTGGCGACCGTTTCAAACTTATCGCCATCATCTGAAATGCCATATTCAACAACGCGCGGCATAAAAATCCAGGATCCAGCATTCTGCAAAAAAGTGACTCCAATTTTTCGAAAGCGCTCAATTTTACCCAGATCGATTATCGCTTCAAGATCATCCTGCTCAAATCCCTGCCAAAAACCATCCCGAAAATTTAGCGAGCCGGTGATCCCATCGGTCAATGCCAAATTTCCTGCTGCAGCATATTTCGGGCTATAGGAATATCTCAATTGAACCGATTTACCAGTAGCAAGATGGAAAATGAATTGTTTTTCGGTCGGGACGCCATAAGGCTCACCATCGCGGAAGGCCTGCGCCCGGATGAGAGCGGATTGTTTAAGCGTCAGCGGCTGAAGGTATCGCTTTGATTGCAGGGTAGGGGAACTGCCGTCCAGCGTGTAATGGATCTCCAGCTCAGCTTCACCGCTTTCCAGTGAAATTCTAAATTCCTGCCGGGTTGGATCAAAAGCGGGCAGGATGGAGATGGGGCGGGACTCAGGTCCATATTGAACACCTAATCGTTCGAGACGAGGATAGTGGCGCCGCACGCGGCGGTGAAATTCGTGATAATTTTTTCCCTCGCGCGGTGACCAGAGGACTTCGCTCATCGCCAGGAGGCGTGGGAACATTTTGCTATCGATGGTTTCTTGGGGAGCATACTCTGTCCACATGTTGCATTCGCCGCCTAGGATATGCCTCGCCTGATCGGTAGATAGCCCCGATGGGATGGGTTCGAATGAATACACCTGGCGCAGATCCAGCGTTTCTATAGGATAGTCGAAGTAGGCATGACTGGTTGGGGAAACAATAGCATCATGCCCGGCTGAAGCGGCGGCTGTCGCACCCTCCATGCCGCGCCATGATTGTACTGTCGCGCCAGGAGCCAATCCACCTTCCAAAATTTCATCCCAGCCAATAATTCTGCGATTTTTGGTCAGCAAAAATTGCTCAATGCGTTTGATGAAATAACTTTGTAACTCATGTTCATTACCCAAGCTTTCTGCTGACTTTCGGGCTTGACATTTGGGGCACTTCTCCCAGCGATCTTTGGGCACTTCGTCACCACCGATATGAATATAGGGTGCAGGAAAAAGGTCTACCACTTCACCAAGCACATCCTCCAAAAATTGGAAGGTTGCTTCATTGCCAGCGCAATAGACATCTTTGTGCACGCCCCAGCGGGTTGAAACGTCAAAGGGGCCGCCGGTGCAGGAAAGCTCGGGATAGCAAGCGAGCGCTGCCTGACAATGGCCGGGCAATTCGATCTCTGGAATTACGGTTATGAAGCGTTGCTGAGCATAAGCCACCACTTCTTTGATGTCTTCCTGGGTATAAAAACCGCCATGTACGGTGCCATCTTCATATTTGCGCCAGGCACCGACCTCGGTCAATTTTGGATACTTTTTGATTTCAATACGCCAACCTTGATCCTCGGTAAGATGCCAATGGAAGCGATTCATTTTATGATAGGCCAATAAATCAATGTAGCGCTTAACGAAATCTTTGGTCATAAAATGGCGACAACAGTCCAGCAGCATCCCCCGCCACGCAAACCGCGGCCGATCAAAAATATTGAGACAGGGGATGCGCCAGGCGGTTGGTGATGATGCAGTTGGTTGACCCTCTGGTTCGCTAGCAACAAGTTGGCGCAATGTTTGAACCGCATAAAACAAGCCTGCTGGCTGGTGCGCTATCATTTCGATGGCGTTTTGGTGCACCGTTAATTGATAACCTTCTAAACCTAGGGCGGTATCGATTGGCTGGATTTTGAGCACAATGGCATGGAACATTGGCGTAGTCGGTGAAAATGGTTCAGCCTGTAGTGCCAAACCAGTTGTGGCGGTTACATGGTATGCCAAATCCTCAGCGATAGCCCGAATGTCTGCGGTTTGAGGCTGAAAGTAAATTTTCGTTTCAGCATTGATTTCGAAAACGCCTTCGCCTAAGTGAATTTCGGCAGGCTTTGGAATGATGCTGAGAGAATGGGGTGCTGTCATTTTTTGATACCGGGTTATGTTGCAAGTCATTAGAGACAGCATAAGAAATGCTGTACTGAAAAAAGCTAGCTTATGATTCAACTTTCCTCCCATAATCTTTTTGCCGCGGATGATATCATAGCCCCGGATAACAGCATCAGCAGAAATGCTGTTATCCGGGGGACCGATATCATTTCACTGGCGCAAACGAAAGCGCGCGAGCGGCCGACTCTTCATACGGCAGCCACACCACCATTTCGCCTGCCCCGCGATGGGCCCAGGCGTAATAGGGGATGGCAACGAACTCCTGCGCACGCTTCTGAACGCCAACAGCACTCGATGACAATGCCAGAGCTTGACCTCTTAGCACCGTAACTCCGTTTAGCAGGTCAGGGCGATGTTCGGCTCGGAGCTCTGCATCTTTCGGAACCATTAAATTCAACACATGCCCGCCATTGTCAATCCATTCCGCACAGTAGACGATGGGACCCCGTTCCAGCGCCAATTTGCCCGCATCGGCTTTAACGCTATCGTGAGCTACTACTTTGCGGATGGGCATCGGCAAGTCCAATTCAATCACATCACCCTTTTTCCAGGTGCGCTCGATTGCCACAAAACCATGATCCAATTGCATAGCCACAGTTTGACCATTGACTTTCAGTGCGGCCTTTTCTTCGATTGCATTTACATAACGGTATAAATCACTGGGTAGGGGAGATCCCTGCGCCCAACCGGGAATGCGGACTCGAATGACAAAGTCATCCTCTTTATCGGGATTAACCGAGATGGTAATCTTGCCGTCCCAGGGATAACCGGTGCGCTGAGTCAGTTGAATCGTATTGTCCTCCATTTTTATCGTCGCCTGGCTACTCATAAACAGATTGATGTAGAGATCATCATCCTTTTGGGCATAGACATAGCCTGGCAGAGAGGGCAGAAATCGAACCACATTTACAGGACAACAAGCACAATCGAACCAGGGACTGCGTTGATGACGACCATCGGATTCCAGGGGATTGGGATAGAAAAACTCATTGCCGTTCATGCCAACGCCGGAGAGAAACCCGTTGTAAAGTGTTCGCTCCAGCACATCGATGTATTTGGCATCGCCATGAAGCAGAAACAGCCGATGGTTCCAGAACATATTGGCGATCGCAGCGCAGGTTTCGTTGTAGGCTTCAAGATTGGGCAATTCATAATTATCACCAAATGCCTCGCCCTCGGAACGGGCGCCGATACCTCCGGTGATATATATTTTTTTTGATACCACGTTATCCCAGATGCGATCGATGGCCGTGATATATTTCTCATCTCCAGTTAGTGCGGCGACATCAGCCATGCCCGAATACATGTATCCTGCTCGCACGGCATGGCCTACAGCTTCGTCTTGCTCGACCACTGGCTTATGATCCTGCGTATATTCGGCACCGAGATACTCATCGTAGGGCTTACGACCGATGTATCTCCCTCGCTGATCCAGAAAAAATTTTGCCAGCTTTAGATAGCGTTCATCACCGGTCACGCGATATAATTTAGCTAACCCAATTTCGATCTCCTGGTGTCCCGGCGGGTTATGTTTTTTCCCGGGACCAAATACTGAATCAATGAGATTGGCATTTTTTATCGCCACATCCAGCAATGATTTTTTGCCAGTCGCCTGATAATAAGCTACGGCTGCTTCATACATGTGTCCCACATTATAGAGCTCATGGCTATGGATCATGTATGACCATCGCTCCGAACCAGCGTTCCTCGGCGGCTTGGCCGGATTGATGGTTCGAGCAGTATAAAGGTAGCCATCATCCTCCTGCGCCGCAGCAATTTTGGCAATCAGTTCGTCCAGATATTGCTCCAATAACGTATCAGGATGAAGCCGCAACGAGTACGCAGCGCCTTCTATTACTTTGTAGACATCAGAGTCATTATAGCGAATGCCGACAAATTCGCCTTCCATCAGACCTCCTGCCTTAGCGAAATTATCAATGCGGCCGGTTTCCTCGCATTTTTTGAAGTCATAAGGGATGGTAACGGTGCGATTCGTCTCCATTCGTGGATGCCAAAAATCGTCGGTAATCTGGACATCGGTGAAGGGTACTGGATGGATGGGGTAGTCCTTCTGAGGTTTGTTAGCACAAGCAGTGAGAAACAGTAGCAAGAGCGAGAAAAGCATCAATTTTTCCATTCACTTCCTCCCTGACATTGAAACATGATCTATTGCTTCTAATTATCACAAGACTCTTAGAACGAGCAAATATAATATCGAAAAAAAAAATGAATTTTGCAAGTGCTAATTTGTGGAAGAGATGGAATAAATGAGAGGCTAGACCACAGCAGAATAAATTAAAACATTCAAATTTTTGCTTGACATTTTAAATAAATTTTTGTATAATCAAATCGGTTCAATTAAAATTGAACTGATAATATCAAGACGGTCACAGTTTTTTTTTAAGGTAGTAATGCTGAAAGCGTTTAATTCAGCAGTAAGCTGTCGTCTCTCCTATGGCAAATGGACGTACTGCCTCCACTGGCAATTTCTTATGAGATGAGCATGTACTTTGTTCAAAAACAAAAGTTATCAGCGTCACTCATTCTAATGCCGGCCTTCATATTATTAGGATTTATTCCTTCAAATGCACGACCACATCTATTTTATCCGGGGGGCTCTGCTGGTCACTGGCTCACGGCGACGCCATATCTATTACTACCAGGGCCAAGCCGCCGCCGCATCTTACCCGCCCAAATCTCAGCTCCGCTGATTATACGTTTTCGCCTGAAGTTCAACTCGAAGTTAGATGATAATTTTATCTGTATCCCAACCTTTGACCAAATAATCTTAATGATAAAACCGCTACTTCGATCTGTTGCGTTCAACTGCAATCTCGCACATTTTTTTAAATCAATTTCCATCTTCGTGGTATCACTTTTGGGAGATCACACTTAGCAGATAAACTACCAACGAAATATTTTAACCAAACAGGAGCACAGTCATGAATAATCGATTTGGCTCTTACGGCAGACTGAAAGGATCGTTTGTCGGCTCAGGCAATTCGCGATTCTCTTTTAAACCGCTATTTCTGGCGGCGTGGCTTATTTTGCTGGTAGCGCCATCGCTGCTGGCGAGTGGCACGATTCGCGGCAAGGTATTTGACAAAGCGACCAAAGATGCCTTGCCTGGTGCCAATATATTTGTGAAAGGTACCAGTATCGGTGCTGCATCCGACTTAAATGGAATTTATTCGATTTTCAATGCTCCCACCGGTACGGTAACGCTGGTGGTGACTTATATCGGCTACAAATCAGCCGAGGCTCGAGTCACAGTTCCATACAATGCTACCGTAGAGCAGAGTTTTGGGCTTGAGCCGGTTGTTTTGCAAGGAAAAGAGGTGGTGGTAACGGCGCAGGCTCAAGGGCAAATTCAGGCGATTAACCAGCAACTGGCTTCTGATAAGATTGCCAATGTGGTCTCAGAGGCTCGGATCCAGGAGCTACCAGATTTCAATGCGGCGCAAGCGCTCAGCCGCCTGTCAGGAGTTTCAACCCTGGAAAGTTCGGGCGAAGCCAACAAGGTGGTCATTCGCGGCCTGGCACCGCAATACAATTTGGTTTCGGTGGAGGGCGTAAAACTCGCTTCAACCGGAAGCAGCCAAATCGGTGTGTCCGCGTTGGGCAATACCGCTGGTAACATCTCCAACGATCGCAGCGTGGATTTGACCATGGTTTCGCCATATATGATTAAAACCATATCGGTTTATAAATCGCTGACGCCGGACATGAATGCAAATTCCATCGGTGGTTCAGTGAATATGGAATTACGTGAAGCCCCATCGCAGTTGCATTATGACGTGCTGTGGCAATCTGGTTACACTGCCAAAACTGAAAATTATGGCAATTATCGCACAGTCGCCTCGATCAGCCAACGCTTTTTCCAGGATAAATTGGGTGTTTATCTCCTGGGAAATCTGGAAAAATACGATCGGGATGACGACAATATGAATGCGAACTACCGGACAAACAGTAGCATCATCGATCCGACGACAGGCTATCGACCAGTGAGCGTCACCCGGGTCACCCTAAATAGACACATCGAAACGCGGCAGCGCTATGGTGGAAATCTGATCCTCGATTACCGATTGCCTTCCGGTTCCATCAAATGGGTGAATATGTTTACTCGTTTGAAATCTGATTTCAAGGACAACCGCACGATCTTGAATTATTTCGATAAAATGTTGAATTTCACCTATCGTGAAGGTGTCAATAATACCGACTTAATGGTCAATTCGCTTGAGTTGAAATATGATCTCCGAAGGGTGCTGGTCGATTTCAAATTTGCCACGACTGCTTCGAAAAACGACCTGCCCGAATCGCCATTTGTTGAATTTAAAACCGGTCAGGTAACTACCGGCTCGGTGAAAGCTAACACCATTCCCGATAGTTTGAAAAAATTATGGGCTTATCCCGGCGCGGATCAAGTGTACCTGGATAATATCAATCTGTTCAGTTCGTTGTACAAAGAAAACAATAATTCATTGTCATCGAACTTTAAATTTCCTTTCCGACTGCACTCATTCCTATCAGGCTATTTCAAAATCGGTGGCAATTATCACCGTCAAAAAAATAGCAATGATCAAAAGACGCCGTATGCAAGCCTTCGAGCGAGCGGTACCTTTCAAACAGCAATGATGAATGATCTGTCAAGTGTGTTTAACGTTCCGATTGATCAGTCAACCGCGAAATTTGCAGGCTCGAGTTTTATGGGGAATTCCAGCTTGATTCGCCCTTTTCTGGATGATCAGTTCGGAAGCATGTATTGGGCTTGTGATCCAACTATCCTGACGGCAATGGCGAATTATTTAAATACCTCTCCGCAATGGAGAGGAAAAGCCACTGGCGGAGCGGATGTCACCGGAGGATGGTATAATGGCATGTTCCAAACGCTGGCGAATTCCTATCAATATATCGAAGATTATTATGCTACCTACCTCATGTCGGAGCTGAACATCAAAAATTTCACTGTGGTCGGTGGCGCTCGTTATGAAAAGACGCAGTACAAGTACACCGCCTATAATATGTTCGATATGCGCAATCCGGATGCGCAGAATTGTGATACCGTGATTGTGCGACCGACGAATGATTATTGGCTGCCGATGGTTCAGACCAAATATTCTCCATTCAAGTGGTTTGATGTCCGCTATGCCTATACGCAGACCCTGGCCAGGCCAGATTATCATCAGATGTCGCCCAAAGTTACCTATGATAATCCTCGAAAAAATGTCCGGGCGGGCAATCCCGAATTAACACCGGCGCACGCTTTCAATCATGATCTGAATTTCACCTTTCATAGCAATAAATTAGGCCTTCTCTCCTTAGGTGCATTTTATAAAACCATTAAGGATTTCACCTATTATACCACTTATATCCTGCACAAGACGGCTGTTTCACCGGATATTAAAACCATTAATGATTTCAACATCATGGGCATCAAGCCGGAGGATGGCGCAACTCTCTACACATATCTAAACAGCCCCCATCCAGCGTACGTGACAGGGCTGGAGATCGATTTTCAGACGCGGCTCTGGTATTTGCCCTATGGCTTGAATGGGGTGGTGCTTGGAGTGAATTACACCAAAATTAAATCGGAGGCCACCTATCCCCTACGCGATGATATCACCAATTACAGCACCAGGCCACCGGTGACGACTACGTATGACAGCACTCGATCGGGCCGCTTGATCTATCAACCCAATGACCTGATGAATGCCTATGTTGGCTACGAATATAAAGGCTTTTCAGCGCGACTTTCATTCCTATTCCAGGGCAATTCGGTCAGTTATATTGGGGCATTTCCCGAGCAGGATGGTTATACGAAGGACTATTTCCGCATCGACGCTTCTGTTAGGCAAGCTCTACCCATTCGCGGGCTGGAGATATATCTGGATATCAACAATCTTAACAACGAAAGGAATTCCTCGGCTCAGCGATCGATCGATGGTTTCACCAGTGTTAAGCATTATGGTCTGACCGCGAATCTTGGGATTAGATTAAGACAATTTATTTAAGAGCTCATGCGGTCAAGCTTTGGGTTAAGGATGCAATCATTTAAAAATTGTGCTCTGATCTTAAGAAATTGCTTTAGGGTCTGATAAAAAGTAATAATTCACATTCTTTAACTGGAACAATACAGGAGGAGGTCGAAGCTATGAGACGATTTGCTACGTTTCTGATTTGTGTGCTGCTGTGGTCGTTATCCTTGTTTGCCCAGCAAAAGGATACTACCATGGTAGCTGGCATGTATAGCGGTGGTACCGAAGGTGAATTGAATCGAGCGGTTCAGGCTGCTATTGATGCTGGCAAGCTGTCGAATACGGTTTTCAAGCTGAATGCGTACGACTGGTACGTGGTCACCGGTACGATTGAAGTGCCGGTTGACCAAACGCTGGAAATTGTAGCGCCGGCAGCCGGGAATACTCAGCAGACCGCTCCGCCGCAGATACTGTGGACTGCCAGCGCCAGCGTCACTAAAAATTTTCTCATCGCGGTTTACGGCAATCTGATCATGAAAAATATTTGGGTCCGATTTGCTGATGCCGCTGGCATTCAAACAGGAACGCCGATCGTATTTGAGGGCGCATCCGTAGGCTCGGGCGAGGTAGTAAATTATGGCACGTTTGAGAACTGTATCTTTGAATGGATGCCCTGTCCGGCCGTCACTGCCTCGGGCTCAATCTGTGTCCGGAGCAGGCATTTCAATGGGACTTTCAAAAACTGCTTTTTCCGCAATTGTACTGATAGGCATTTTATGTACTACGGAAGAGCGGTTTCCTTCCCGTATGACGTGCCGGGGTATCATACCGACTATGTGTCCTTCGAGAACTGCACCTTCACCAATATGGGATATGTTTATATGCAGGAAGGCACCAATTACGGTGACAACGTCCACTTCAACCATTGCACCTTCTACAATGTGGTAATGTTTCCATTGGAAAGTGGCTGGTGGTGGAAGCTCAACGTGACCAACAGTTTATTCGTCAATGTCTGGATGCTGGGATTTATCCCGGCGCAAGGCACCAATCCCGCCAGTGCGATTGTGACCATTACGCCTTCAAGCGATATACCCTTTACGGTTCCGTTCACAGATGAAGATCGGCGCATCCTATTTGCGCATTGTGCCTACTATCTGGATAATTGGTTGGTTGACTGGATGAGAGGGGGTTGGGAATTGCCTTATGCGACTGATCCTGACCCGGTGAAACGATGGCGACCGCCATCACGAATCAATGATGTCGCCAATCCTTACAGCAAGGAGCAATATAAACAGCGGGTTTTCGATGCGATTCCATACCCGCGGCCGATGCTGGACAGCACTTCGCTCGTTTATTTTGATTCGACCGATGCTGAAGGGCACAAAGTCTATCCTTATATCAATCGGGCAGCATTATGGGACGTTTGCGAATTGAGGGATGCAGTCAATCCTCGGTTTGTCGTGCCTCCATTAAATTTAGACCCGCTCAAATATTTTCTCTGGCAGAAATGGGATACGAATCTGGATTCTATGTGGGCTTATCTGCCGGAAGCTGGCTACAATCAGCAGTGGCCGCTGCCGGAAAACCTGGCCTATGCCAACGACACCTTAAAGAAGGCGGCAATGGGCGGCTTTCCGTTGGGTGACCTTTATCATTGGTGGAATCCAGCAGTGAGAGAAGGTGCGCCCGACTATTATTCTGCCTGGTTAGCTCAAGCAGACGATGAGCGAGCTAAAATTGCCCGCTGGCTGGAAAAAGGAATTCCGCCCGAAGTTCCCGTTACGGTGAAAGGATTGCCAGACATTCATGTGCCTGCGGCTGTTGTATTGCAGCAAAACTATCCGAATCCGTTCAACGCAATTACTAAAATTAAGTATTCCATACCAAAGACCGATCATATTTCACTGAAAGTATACAACAATTTAGGCCAACTGGTAGCAACGCTATTCGAAGGAGTTCAGCAAGCTGGAAAACATGAAGCCTTTTTTGATGGTTCAAATTATGCTGGTGGAATTTATTTTTATCAACTCAAGTCCAAAACCGGTTCCATCACCAAGAAATTTATTCTTATGAAATAATTTTTTATTAGTTGTTGCTCCAGAAACCCAAGCTGGCAACCAAAATTCGAAGCGATAATAACAATAACCTGATCTCGGTTATTGAGGCAATAGCAGTTCTCGGCAACTGGGAATGGAAAAAAACTGTCAGCAACATCAAATTGAATATTAAACAGAAGGAGGTGGTTATAAGATTCTTGCGCGCTGATATAAGCGGTGACAATTCAACTTAATCTTTGTTATGAAAAACCGAGTAAAGGAGAAGGAGAATTATGAAAAAGTTAGCTTACGCCTTTATTGCCCTTGTCACTGCACTTGTTCTAATTAGTGCTTGAACGAAAACTCACTTTTTTGTCATTTCGACCGAAGGGAGAAATCTGTAAGTCCAATAATCTAAATGTCACCAGATTCCTCACTTCGTTCGGAATGACACTTTTACTTCAAATTAAATGGTTTTCGTTCAGGCACTAATTACGCGAATTAACCGAATTACGCGAATTCATAAGCTGGCGGATCAGTGTAATTTGAGTAATCTTCCTATCGGCAGATCATATTGACAATTGATCCGCCCAAGGAGGATTAGCGGAATTAGCGTTGAAAAAAATTTTTTTCTTTTGATAAAACGCGAGGGAGGACGATATGTCTATTCGGCACATGTTTTTTGTACTTTTATTAGGCCTACTCTTTATTTCCAATGCACAAAGTAGTCCGAAAAATAATCTTGAAATGCCCGCCATCTTCTCTGACAATATGGTCTTGCAGCAAAAAACGAACGCGCCGTTCTGGGGCAAGGCAACTCCCAATTTGAAAGTGATGATCAATGCAAGCTGGGGCGCTTCGGCAAAGGCGACCGTGCCAAGCGATAGTCTTTGGCAAGCCAAACTGAAAACACCGAAAGCCGGTGGCCCTTATGAGATCAAGCTTCAAATTGGTGATTCGACAATTGTCTATAAAAATGTGCTGATCGGCGAGGTCTGGGTTTGCTCGGGACAATCGAATATGGAGATGCCGCTGGTTGGCTGGCCGCCGAGAGATTTGATCGAAGGATCTGAACAGGCCATTCAAACAGCGGGCAATAAAAATCTTCGCTTGTTTACCGTAACACGAGCCTATTCGGATCAACCAAAATTTAATTGCGTGGGTCAATGGCAGGAATCTAATCCGCAAACTGCGGCAAATTTCAGTGCTACGGCATTCTTTTTTGGGAGAAAGCTGCAGGAGGACTTGAAAATCCCCATCGGATTGATCCACACCAGTTGGGGCGGAACGCCAGTTCAAGCCTGGACCAGTGGACCGTTTCTTGCCCAGATGGAGGAATATAAATCAATCATAAAAACCATTGCTGAAAGCGGACCTCAAATTTTGAAGCTGCATGAATGGCTCAATCGCCATCCGATTCAGGATGTCAGTAACAGGACGGCCGAAAGCAGATGGATGAACCTCGATTTCCAGGATGCCGAATGCTCCCGCCCCGATTTTGATGACAGCCGATGGCGCATCATGAATCTTCCCACGACCTGGGAACAAACCGAAGTGGGCAATTTCGATGGGGTGATATGGTTTCGAAAACAAATCGAAATTCCAGAAAGCTGGCTGCATCGCGATCTGGTCGTTGAATTAGGTCCTATCGATGACATGGATATGACTTTCGTGAACGGTCATAAAGTCGGCGGCTATGAAGTCGCTGGCCACTGGCAGACGGATCGAATTTATACTGTCCCAAAAGAGTTGGTTACAGAAAAAATAATGACCATTGCGGTGCGGGTCATCGATACCCAGGGCGGCGGTGGCATTTACGGATCGAAAGAGAAGCTGAAAATTCATCCGCTTGATTCAGGTGAAAATATCTCGCTGAGCGGAACATGGACATATCTGGCCGTGGCTGAATATCTGGCTGGCAAGTTTTATGTCTTTGGCGCCAAAGGGGAAGAATATTTTTCCCGGCCCAAACTGCCCATCGATCTTTCAGCCAACACGCCAACGGCATTGTACAATGCCATGATTCATCCGCTGATTCCCTACGCCATCAAAGGTGCGATCTGGTATCAGGGCGAAAGCAATGCTGGGCAGCCAGAACAATATCAAAGACTATTTCCACTGATGATCCAGAATTGGCGGGCGGATTGGCAGCGCGGTGATTTTCCGTTCTATTATGTCCAGATTGCCCCTTACAATTATGGTGATGCAACTCCATCCCAGAAGCTGCGGGAAGCTCAATTTTTGACCCTCTTGACTCCTAAAACTGGAATGGCGGTGACGCTGGACATCGGTAATCCAAATAATATTCATCCAGCCAATAAAAAAGATGTCGGTGAACGACTGGCTCGTTGGGCCCTGGCGAAAGATTATGGCAAGAAGGTCGTTTATTCCGGTCCGATTTATCAGTCGATGAAAGTGAAGAACGATAAAATCTTCCTATCGTTTAAAAACGCCGATGGCGGCCTGGTTTTAAAACCGCAAAATGGCGAACATCATTTTTTAATTGCCAGACAGGACTCGGTCTTCAAGAAAGCGGAAGTAGAGATTAAAGGCAAAAAGCTGGTCATCTGGCATCCAGCAATCAAGCAGCCGGTTGCTGTGCGCTACGCCTGGAGCAATACGGCCGAGGGCACACTATTTAATGGCGCCGGCTTGCCTGCCTCATCTTTTAGAACGGATAACTGGAATCAGTAAAAATTATTTTAGGGAGTATAGTAATCCTCCACCAGTATCATGTGTTAAAAATTCTTATTCTGTGGAATATCTTTGAAATTTTATTTTTATCTTTTTAACCTTAGTAGCATAATAATAATCCCAAAAATTGGACCTTATTACCTTATTATCCCCGTCCAATAAGGTAATAAGGTTAGGATGTTTATTGAGTTTGCTTGTTACTAAGGTTTTAAGAGCAAAAATAAGGTTGTTCAAGAGCAACTATTTATATCACAGATGACTGATTTCATAGACAGGTGAACTATTACCTAGCTTTTTGTTTTCTAATCAGTGCCCATCCGAAAACAAGCAGGTTCTGTAATTCCGAGTCCCCCGATTCATCGGGGAAAGGAATCTGGGTGTTCCAATAAATTAGTGGATTACCCAGCTTCCTCTGCGCCAGTTGGCAATTGGCGTCAATATAAGAGATTTTTTTTAACTAAAAGGCTCAGCTACAAGATGTTGACCTGGACTTAAACCCAAAGATCGCTAAGAAGACGCTAAGTCCGCAAAGAGAATTTTATTAAAATTTAGCCGTAACGATTTTTCCGTCTTCTTTGCGTCCTCTGCATTAAAAAAAACACTAAGGTTGACGCTTATGGCCAGTTGGCGGATCGAAATGACACTGATAGTACTTTTCGGATTAGTATTACTTAATCAAGCAACAGCGATGTCTGTGCGAGCGGAGCGAAGCCATTTTCAAGTTCAAGGAATTAAAAAGGATTGCTTCGCCTCCGCCCCCTGACGGATCCTCGCCATGGCATAAGTGAATGAATATAATTTCGAAAACGATTTACAAATAGCAGGAAAGCTAAAGGAGGGTTTTGAAAGCAGCATTGCTCACTGGCATTAGACAATTTGAAATCCAACAGGTCCCCAATCCAGAAATAACTCAGGACTCCGATGTATTCATTCGGGTGAAAATGGTGGGCGTCTGCGGTTCGGATATTCATTATTATACCCACGGCCGAATCGGCTCCCAGATTGTTCAATTTCCATTCATCATCGGACACGAAGCGGCCGGCGTTGTAGAGCGCATCGGCAAAGAAGTAACCCGAGTAAAACCAGGTCAAAGGGTTGCCATTGATCCGGCGGTGTCTTGCGGTCTTTGCGATCAGTGCCGGGCCGGAAGGGAAAACACCTGCCGCAAATTGATGTTCCTGGGCAATCCGCAACAACTGCCAGGCGCGCTGTGTGAATTCATGGTACTGCCTGAACGCTGTTGTTACCCCATCAGCGACAGTTTGACTTTTGAGCAGGCGGTCTTGTCCGAACCGTTGGCGATCGCGGTTTATTCAGTAGCACGATCCCAACTCCGGCCAAATGCCAGTGTTGCCATTCTTGGTGTCGGACCCATCGGGATGTCTGTTTTCTATGTGTTGCGTATGAAAAATGTCGGTGAGGTTTATGTCACTGACAAAATTCAGGAGCGGTTGGAATTCTCACAGCAATTGAATCCCAGATGGTGTGGCAATCCGGATCGCAGCGATGTGGTAAAAGAAATTTCAAACCTGCAACCGTTGCTGATGGATGTCGTTTATGAATGCAGCGGTGATCCGGCAGCGTTCGACCAGGCAATCAAATTGTTGAAGCCGGGAGGCGCACTTGTTGCAGTAGGCATTCCCGAATTGGACGAAATTCCTATTCCCATACATGAACTGCGGCGAAAAGAGATCACCATTATTAATATTCGCCGGCAAGCCCATTGCACAAAACAAGCGATTGATTTGCTGGAGCAGCGACAAATAAATCTGGACGAGATGGCGACCCACCATTTCCAACTGGAAGAAACCGGGCTTGCCTTCGAGCTGGTCTCTGATCACCAGGATGGAGTTATCAAAGCGATGATTTCCGTGGATTAATAAGTATGGCGAAAAGGTTCAGGCAGTGAATCATGACACTCAATATTGCTTTTCAATTGGCGAGATAATTTTGTCCCGACACTGCTAAACTATTGCTTAATGAATATACTATTTTGCACAGCAAAAGCCAAACCACCAATTACATCAATCTGATTAATCTGCTCAAAGATCGCCATCTGATCGATGGCATTGGCATTCAGGGTCATTATTTTGAATTCAGAAGCGATCTGCGAGCGAGCAAAACTTATGTCTACGATATTAACACCATTTTTAAATATAAAACCCTATCAAAGGTTGCAAACCTTTGAAAGGGTGGAAGCGTCTTGTTATCAACATTAATTGCTGCTTTTCCGTCTTGCCGTCAGATCCTTTTCAATCTGAACCATCATTTTGTTAGTAAGGGGATAGAAGACCATTAATCCAACGGCAACGAAGCCGGCGATGGCGGGAAAAATACTCATCAATAACCGTATGCCGCGAAGTGCGGTAGCAGATTGAGGGACATTTGCCACAAATCCGAACGAATCCAATATCCACGCCTGAATACTGCCGGCAAGGGCGATGCCGAGTTTCAGAGCAAATAAAGATGCTGCCATGATTAGCGCTGTGGCACGGCGACCGGTTTTCCATTCGGAATAATCAGCCGTATCCGTGTAAATAGCCCATTGCAAGACGGAAACCGGGCCTACGGCAAATGATGAAATAATTTGGAGCAAAAACATAAAAATGAGGTCAGGGGGCCTCAATACATAAAAAAGCGCAGTGGTTACGGTAGCGATTCCCAAAAAGCCATAATAGCATCGAGATTTACCGAACACCTTGCTAAAAATATTGGTCAAAATCGCACCCAGAATGGTCATTGCTGTTCCCGCGAGCATGAATGCCGAAGTGAGCGACTGGTACGAAAAACTAAACGATTTTCCCAGCAGTAACAATTGCTGATCCTGCACGAAATACTTGAAATAATACATGATGCTGCCACCCTTGATGACGTTGAACAGCAGTTGAAAAATCGTGGCTGAGCCAATCAATAACCAGGGAACATTTCTGAACAGATCAGCTAAATCCTGCTTTAGCGGATTCTTTTGCTGCTTGACTGGTTGCACGCGTTCTTTGGTCGAAGCAAAGGTCACCAGCCACAGCAGCACTGCCAAACCTGACATCACAGCCATTGCCCACTGCCAGCCAGCGTTTTCATTGCCTTTTCCGAAAACAGCAACCAGCCTCAGCACAGCAAATTGAACGATGAATTGTCCAATAAAAGCGGCAACGAAGCGGAACGAAGAAACTACCGTGCGCTCCTGTGAATTGGGAGTGATGACACCCATCAGAGCGGAATAGGGGACGTTGATGACGGTATAAATCATCATCATCAGATTGTAGGTAACAAAAGCGTAGATCACCTTGCCCTGGGTGCTCAAATTAGGCGTGATGAACATAATGAAACCAAGAATGCCGAAAGGCAATGCAGCATAAAGCAAATAAGGACGGAATTTTCCGAATCTTGTGTTGGTCCGATCAGCGATCATGCCCATCAACGGATCGTTCACGGCATCCCAGATTCGGCCGACCAGAAATATGGTGCCAACGGCTGCGGCGGGAATGCCAAACACATCAGTATAAAAATAAAGCAGAAAAAAAATGAAGGTTTGAAAAAACAAATTCGACGCCGTGTCCCCCACGCTGTAGCCGAGTTTTTCTTTGAGTTTAAGTTTCCCAATAATTTCTTCCATGATGCTCCTTAATTTTAGGTTTCTGAGCAGGTGAATTAAATGAACTTTTGGAGCAAGTTAGCTCTGGAGTGTTGGAGTTTTCATATCTCCAATTCTCCATCACACCAATAATCCTTGAACCTATTTTGATAATACTACTTCGTTAAAATTCATCAGCAAATATGGGGTCATTTCGATCCGCCGACTGGCGGAGAGAAATCTGTTTGTTAAACCGAGTAATCTTGAAATATGCAGATTCCTCACTGCGCCGCCCGCTGGCAGATTCTTAATGACACAACACAGCTTAATCTGACCAAGTGGTACTAAACAACCTACCTCATCAAATTAGTTACGAAAGATCTCAACTGTCCGGAGTCGATTTTTCTGGTCCTCATCCGTTCCTGCAATTCTTTGACATGTTGTATGACGAGTTGAGTCAAAATTGCCCCCGGCCGGGGATAAGCAGCCACAATATAATGCGGTCCCTCAGTTAATTCTCCATGTTCTTTTTCATATTCAGCCCGGAGATTATCTGGCGAAATCAATGAATTTCCATGCTGAAAGATGACCTTATCCATCGCCTTATAGACCTCTTT
This sequence comes from Candidatus Zhuqueibacterota bacterium, assembly GCA_034505795.1. Classification (GTDB taxonomy): domain Bacteria; phylum Zhuqueibacterota; class Zhuqueibacteria; order Thermofontimicrobiales; family Thermofontimicrobiaceae; genus Thermofontimicrobium_A. The sequence goes on along the minus strand of JAPDQM010000035.1, from coordinate 10,653 downwards.
GCTTTCTTCAACCATGCCATAATAGTCAAGAAGCTGGGCAAAAACATAATTGGAAGTGGTATAAACGTCCTGGCCCTGCTCCGATTCTACTTTTCCACCTTCCGCTGTCCGGCACATGGCCCAGCCCATGAGCGTGCGATTATTTTCATAAATGGTCTTGAGAATTTTCTTCGCCCGCTCATCGGAAATAAACGGCTCTTCGCCCATGGCAATTAATGCCCATAAGGCATCCAGTTGATTCGTCCACACATCGGTGTTGGTTTCTCCGGATACCGGATCATAGCAGGTGACATAATACCGCAAGGTTTGACCCTTGCTATTTTTCTCCTCTCTCCATAGCTTTTCAAAGACTGCCGAGACTTTTTCAAAATGCGCCTGGTATTGTTTTCTGGCGGCCTCATCGTTCATCATCTCCGCCATTCGGATCATGGCGTGGCAACCCGCCATAAAAATCGTGGCATCATAAGCATCCACGCCGAACAGTGTTAAATTATCAAACGTATTTTTGACTTCGCCAGGATTACCTTCGGGAATTCCGTCCCCATCGATATCCAGCTCTTTCAAATGTTCAAATCCAAATTTGAGCGTGTCCCAATTTCTTTTTAACAAATCGGCATCACCAGTGAATTTTATATTGCGCAATACCCTGGTTGCTAACTTAGGAAACAGGTCCACCCAATAGTTATCATTATACCAGGCATAATCGCTAACATTTCGCAGCGGATGTCCCTTTGGCAAAGCGCCCACATCATGCGACACCGCGCCTTTAACCTTACGAGCATCTCTAATTTGAGTCAGTGATATCCCTTCGTATTCTTCGGGATGGGTTTGAAAATGCTGGCGGGCTTCCACAAAAGAGGCATGGTAATGATAAAAGCGCGGAGTGGGATCTTCGGCCAGAATCGAATCGATGAACCGTTGACAAAGTTCTTGTTCGATCTGCGGAAAGAGAACCAGCAACACCATCGAATACCAATCCACATCCGAAGGATCAATATAGGCGTAATCAAAGCATTCCAAAAATCGGGCGAGATCTTTGCCGTTTTCGTCCTCAATCCAGACAGCAGCATTGGACAATGGAAAGCTAAATTCGTTTAGAATCAATCGAGTCAGCCGCAAGGCGCCTTCTCTATCATCCTTATAAGAGGGACTCTGCCGGATTAAGTCAAAGATTCGATTCTGGATGGTTAAGGTTCGATTCAACCAGTTGGGATAATTATCCAGGGCGATTTTTACCATATCCATCGCCCTGGCTTTTTTATCCTTGAAACTTTTAACGTACTTCCGTTCAAAAGTCTTTCCATCGATATATGACTGAAGTGGAAAATCCAGCACAACGGCGAACGGTATTTTCAGAGTGGCGTTTGGTTCCAAAGTAAAAGTCAGGCTGATCGCTGCCCCATAATCCTGTTTTAATATCGGCGCTCTCTTTTCATAAAAACTACCGTCATCGTTTAATAGCAAATCTTGTTTAAGGCGATTCAGGCAAAAATATGGCTGCGTATCAATGGCAACGCCCTCCATTTCTGGCACAGCAATCACCATCCGATCCTGGCTTTCCTTGCTGCCCATGACTACTCCCCGGATCGCATCAGTGCCGAAATCTTGATGAACGTGACCTTTTATGGGCGTCAAGCAAATATAAACCGTATCCTGATCGGTCGGTTTTAGTTCCTTCTCCTGAAGATTGACCAGCGAGGGACGAGGAATGACCAGCGTAATTTTTTGAGCTTTGTTTGTATTATTTTTTATCTCAAATTCCTCAACGCCGATGGGCATCAGCGCTTGAATATTTCCAGACAAAAAAGGAGAAATCAATCTTCTGGTTACATTGACCTTACCCAATTTATAAGCCAATTCCAGCAACGGCGTCGCAATCGAAATGGAGACCTGCTGTTCTGATACGGGTGGATGATAATAATTTTTCAAGGCCGGCACATCATCCGGGCCTTCGACCGCCTCGGGATTTCGGGTCGTGAGCATGAAATATTCGTCTTTCGCATCTTCTACCTCCGGTTCAGCCAGGATGCGGATAAATGGTGCCGAGCCAAGCTGAATCGCATTTTGATTTAATAAAATCAGCCGGCCGGCATCATTCAGTCGGTTGTATAAACCCTCGGGAGAAATGCCGATGGAGCAGGTGGGAGCACCCTGCAGGGCAATGGTCTGAGGGAATTGCAGGGTTTTGGACATGCCCTGGAAATGAACCAGCATTTTATTTTTAACATAAATCTCAGAGATTTGAGAACCAGAAATAGTGAAAACGTCGCTTATTTTTAAACGATCAGATTCTGGCATATCGCATTTCCTTTTTTAGATCACTTGAGTCGCTTCTACTTCATGGCTAACAATATGACAACCCACCCCACGGATTCTGCTTCTTCGGCGCCTTTTTTACCACCGCTTCTTGCTGAACGCCAAGCTTTACGGGCAATTTCGTTGAAGCTAACGGCTGAACCTTTCCAAACAGCAGATCAGCAGAAATTCTGATCGAATCAGGAGTGGCGCTGAAATTGCAGATCACAGCATCAGCATCCGCTGTGGTGCCTTCGATATAGGGATAGTTGGTCACCACCACGACTTTATGCCCAGCTTGCTTGAGTTTTTTGGCAAGCAACTGATTATTACCCGCTTTGACGATCCGCGCATAATAATTGGTCATGACAACCAGGTCTGCCTGCTTTGCCAATTCGAGACACTCTTTAATTTCATCCTCAAAGGCTGAGAATTCTGTGTCGGTTAGAATTAAATTGGTCGAATGATTGACCATTGCCTCACAGAACATGTGCGTGTGGTGATACGGGTCCTTTCCGACAAATTCATAAGGAATGCGTTGCTCGATGACCAATATTTTTTGCTCTGGCTTTAGCGGCAGCATTTTTTTATCATCTCGCATAATCATCAGCGCTTTTCTGGCAACATCCCAGGAGAAATCGATAATCTCCTGGCTTCGGGTAATGGCACGAGTTTTTTCCGGATCATTTTTGCCAGCGGTTTCAAATAAGCCCTGATCGTACTTCATGTTCAACAAACGTCTGACTGCGCTATTCAGTCGCTCCTCAGAAATTTCCCCAGATTCAACGGCCATTTTAATTCCAAAAAAGCACTGGGAGCGGGACTCGTCATCGGCTTTCAGGAGAATGGTGTCGCAGCCAGCCTTAATCGCTAAGGCGCAAGCCCTGGGCAGCGGCCATTGTTTTAGAATGGCAGCCATGCCGATGGCATCAGAAACAATGACTCCGTCAAATCCCAATTCTTCTCTTAACAGGCCGGTAAGGATTTTCTCTGACAGAGTGGTGGGGTACTCCGCATCATAAGCCGGATAAACCGAATGGCCGGTCATAATCGCTTTTACGCCAGCGTCTATTGCTGCTTTGAACGGCACCAATTCGACTTCGTGCATTCGCTTTTTATCCGCCTTTATGACATCCAGCACATCATGGGCATCGGTAGCGGAATCGCCTCGGCCGGGAAAATGTTTGGCGGTCGCTGCGATACCACCATCCTGAAAGCCTTTCAACAACGCCACCGCATGTTTCGCACAAATCTCAGGATCATCACTGAACGACCGGATGCCAATTTCAGGATTCTTCGGATTGATATTGACATCACAGACTGGTGAATACATTTGGGTAACGCCCATCGCGCTTAATTGCCTGGCAATGGTCAAGCCAATTTTATAAGTGAGATCAACATCGCCGATGGCAGCCATCCCCATGGGAGGCGGAAATTGCCTGATGCCACCGGACATATAATCATTTTTAAAATCGCCTTCAAAATCAATGGTCATGTGGAGCGGAATTCCCGATGGCCTATTCAATGCGATTTTCTGTAATTGATTCAGCCGGTTGGTATATTCCTCCGGCGTAATGCTAATTCCGAACGTTTTACCGGCGAAATAAGTATTGGCTATTGTAAAATAATCTTTTGGTCTTTTAAAGTTTGGGTCTATCTGAGAATTACCCCAATACAGATTTTTGCAAGTTTCCAGCGCATAAGGTTCGAGACAAAGCCCGCCACAATGTAATTTTGTGATCTGTTCAATGCCACTTGGCGTCAAGATCGTGCCGCGCCAGGTAAATGTTAACAGTTGGCCAACCTTTTCTTCCAAGGTCATGCTGGCGATTTTTTTGCTGACAAAGGCATCTCGTTCTTTTGACATGGCTATCCTCAATATTTGTGTTATTCACGCTATTAAACATCCCCCTAAATCCCCCTTCAACGGGGGACTTGCTATAATTCCCCCCTTTGAAGGGGGGCAAGGGGGAATGTTAAAAATGAAGGAGAAAAAAACAATTCAAAATTCTTATCCGTTAAAATGGGTCTATCATTCCCATTTCCCCCGGTTATCCGGTCCCACCCAGAAGCCGTTTTCCTGCTTCCAGCCTGGCTCGTTTATTATTAGCTCTTTCGTTTTCCAGCCGGCTTTAATGCGTCTGGTTAAATCATCGAATCCCTTATTCCAGGTCAGGCCATCGGGAACGGTAACGTTCATACTTCCGGCCGCATTAGCATATCTTAAGCAGGATTCAATGGAATGATTCCAGACAAACGCAGAGAGAAATCCGGCAATGGCGGCATCGCCGGAGCCCAGGGCACCCACGAATTTTTCTTCCTGATAGACCGGGAACCAGAGCTCCCGATTGGCCCAATTATCCAGATCAGCGCATTTGGCTGCTCCCATCTGCTGAAGCCGGTTTTTATCAGCCGTCCGAATATATAAGCCGCGATGACCACATTTGATCATGGCAATGGCTGTACCCATTTCAATCAAATCTTTGCCGACGGTGGCAATCTCTTTCACGGTCAAATGGTCGAGCACACTTTCCCGAGGCCCGAGGTTAGCCTTCTTTTCCAGAAATTTGTCTTTATAGAGAAAATAAAAAATCTCTTCGGCGCTGGGCAGCATCATATCTGATAATGGAACCCAATTGTTAAGAATTGCCTTCCAATTGACCTGTCCCGCATAACTATTGACATCCGGAAGCGAAAGGTCAAGCGCCGTGGTCGTTCCCAATTCTTTGGTTCTTTGCAGAATTTTGGTCAACTCCTGACCGGTATTTTCATATAGCTTTCTCATCCAGGGCGGATAACCAAACAGCATCAGTTTCGCCCGCTTTACCAGATCGAAATCCATATCATCATAACCGAAGGTGTCATTGGCGCCGCAATGATGCAGATAAAAACGGTCAATGCCAGGAATACAAATCGCAATGGTATATGAAGTTGATTCGCCATCGACCATTTTAATCCCTTTAAAATGACCTTCATGCTCCTCGTACCAGCGAAGAATCTGTTTGCCAAAATCATCATTGCCGATCTTGCCAATCAATTCGGTTTTGACCCCAAGCCGGCGAATCGAGACGCCAGCATTGGTAACAGGACCGCCGCCGACAACGACACACTTACCCATATTGATCATTTTCCCGGGCACGAGCACATCGGTCATTTTATCGACTTTGTCATTAATTGTAAAGGCAGGTATTAAATCAAGGCAGGTGTGGCCGGCGGATACAATTTCAATATCTTTTTTAATCACTGATCGAGCTCCTTAATTCAGATTTGCATAACATCATCTTGTTGGAACATTAGTCTGAAAAAGTCTTCACGCAAAGTCGCCAAGTTGCAAAACCCGCCAGGAATGATAGGCTTTCATAGCTTTACGAGCTTGGCCAATTTTCGTGATGATAAAATTCGTCCGCAGTCTCAAAATGCATTAGCAAGAAAATAACTTAGAAAATGTATGAATTCAAAATATTTTCGAGCATTTCCTGTCGAGCACTTTTCAGCACCGGCGCGGTTTTTTGACTCCGAACCCATTGATCTATTTCTTCCAATCCAACTTTGCCGGACATCATTTGTGCGCCAATGCCAGAGTTGTGGCTGCTGTATCGTTCCTCGATAAAATTGCGCAATACTTTGTCCTCGATAATTTTGTGCGCAATCAGCAGACTCTTTGCAAAAGTATCCATACCGCCAATATGCGCATAGAACAGATCTGTCGGATCGATGGAACTGCGCCTGACATGGGCGTCAAAATTGAGGCCACCGGGAGCCAAACCGCCCTGATTCAAAATGATCATCATCGCCATGGTGGTGCTATAAATATCCGTCGGAAATTGATCGGTATCCCAGCCCAGCAACAAATCACCACGATTGGCATCGACGCTACCTAATTTCCCAGCCGCAGAAGCAACCGCTAATTCATGTTCAAAGGTACTGCCCGCCAAAGTGGCGTGGTTTGCCTCGATATTCAACTTGAAATCATCGATCAAGTCATACTGTTTCAAGAAATATAATGTTGTGGCGGCATCGGAATCGTATTGATGTTTGGTAGGCTCGCAAGGTTTGGGTTCGATTAGAAATTGTCCTTTAAAACCGATCTTCTTTTTATAATCGACCGCCATGTGCAGAAAACGAGCCATCTTCTCCTGCTCTTTTTTCAAATCAGTATTGAGTAGGGTCTCATATCCTTCCCGACCACCCCAGAAAACATAATTCTCCCCACCAAGCTCTTTGGTCGCGTCGATAGCATTTTTCACCTGGGCGGCTGCAATCGCCATGACATGCGCATCCGGATTGGTTGCCGCTCCCTGCGAATAGATGGCATTGCTGAATAAATTAGCTGTTCCCCAGAGCAGTTTTACTCCCGTCGCTTTTTGCAACTGCTTTGCCATCTCTACCATCGTTTCTAAATTTTTACATGATTCTAAAAAGGTGGTGCCTTCAGGGGCGATGTCTCGGTCATGAAAGCAATAGTAATCAACTCCTAATTTTTGAAAAAATTCGAACGCCGCCTCCATGGTTTGTTTCGCGCGATCCATTGGGTCTGAAGCTTTCCGCCATTCTCTCAAAAAGCTGGTTCCACCAAACATATCGGTACCATCGCCCATAAAGGTATGCCACCAGGCAACAGAAAAACGAAGATGCTCTCCCATTGTTTTGTTGCCGACCTTTTGATTCTTATTGTAGTACTTAAATGCCAAAGGATTTTTGGAATCCTTTCCTTCGTATTGAATTTGGTTCTTCACCGTTGGAAAATAGTTGCTCATTGGCTTTCTTCCTTCTGTTTAAATTTTAACATCGACTGAATTTAAAAATTATATCAAAAAAAATATTCTACGCTTAAAAATGTTCTGAACGATTGTCAGCGTCATTCGGTTTAAATCTGAGAATCAATTCATCTCAAGGATATCTATACCGTAATTTTAGCTTTTTGTCTGAGCGACGTTAACAATTGCATCAAAAGCTGGTTTTGGCTTACAGTGACTGTCGAATAACATAGGATAGTCGGTTCTACCTGTTATAGGCAGATAACTACGCCAGGATTGACCATCGTGGACTGCCCAGAATGTTACCCGACTGAATTTATGTCGATGCTTCAAAATGAGTGAAAATAATTCAGCATATCGCTCTGCTTGTTTTTTTTGAACGGCAGTCGGCAGTGCATCGGGATATGGATTTAACTCCTTCTGTTTTTCGACCGTGAAGGAGGAGATATCCACAACCTTAACATCGAGGGGATAATATGGAAGCACACCGACGTCTAACTCAGTGATCATCAGCTTGACGCCTAAAATTGAAAGTGCCTGAATATAGCTTTCAATTTCCTCGATGCGTGGATAATCCAAAAACCAGTGTCCCTGTATTCCAAGGCCATCGATGCGTACGCCTTTAGACTGTAAATCTTTAATCAGCCGAATGATCCCTTCGCACTTGGCTTTATGCTCATAATCGTAATCATTGTAGTAAAGCTGGCAGACAGGGTCAACTTGACGAGCATATTCAAATGCCTTAAGAATATAATCTTCACCTATAATTTCAAGCCATTTATTTTGCCGAAGCATGCCATCTGCCATAATGGCTTCGTTGACGACATCCCAGCCGTGGATGCGACCTTTATAGCGCCCCATCACGGTAAAAATATGATCTTTCATTCGTTCCAGCAACGCATCTCGGCTTAAAGGTCTACCAGACTCATCGTGGAATACCCAATCCGGTGTCTGATGGAACCAAACAAGCGTATGACCAATGATAAACATGTCGTGCTGCTCACCGAATGCCACAAAGCGATCTGCTACATCAAAATCATACCTGTTCGGTTCAGGATGCACCTCTTCCCATTTGAGTATATTTTCTGGTGTGATGCTATTGAAGTGTTTCTCGACTATGGTGATGGACTCTGGTTCTTTACCGATAATTTGATTGTAACTGAGGGCAACACCAATCATAAAATCGTTTTTAAATACATTTTTCAAAAGGGGCTGGCCGTTAAAGCTGGTATTGCTTTCAGCAAAAGACATAACATGTTTTGAAAGTAGAGAAGGATTAATTTTATTTAATCGGCTATTTTTTGGCTTCATTTGACGATTTTCTGAAGTTGGGTTTGTCATGTTTGTTGTATGCGGTAGAAAAAGAAAATCGCACAACGCTTTTTTAAAGCCAAATTATCTTTTGATTTAATAGGTTTAAAAATAATTGAACCGTTTCAAATATAAAAAATATTTTCAAAAAGTCAAGCAAAATTTTCACTCATCGAAAGAATTTCCGTCCCAGAAATCAAGGGCTTTGATGGGTTTAAGGGATGAGCGTTTACCGACAAGCGCATTTTATAACAAGCAACCCATTTAGAATTCAAACCAGTTTAGCACTAATCATTACGCAATTTGATCGAGGGGTTGCTGGCAGAATCAATGCAAGCAATCAACGCTGCCAAAGCAAAGAGCGTTTTTAACGGCTAAATCAAATTTTTGCTCGCTTCATTTGGGGGACGAGCAAGTTGAAAATTACCCAGGCAATCAGGTAAGCGGAGCCGCAAATAAAGAACATAATGTAATAGCCAGTTTCAATGGTGTTCAACGCTTTATAATGATCCAGAATCAAGCCCGCTAATTTGGACATAAGCATGCCTGTGATGCAGCCGGCCATGCTGCCGATGCCGATAACCGAAGCCACTGCCTTTTTGGGGAACATATCCGAAACCGTGGTGAATAGGTTAGCGGCCCAGGCTTGATGACCTGCCGTGGCTAAACCGATAATAAAAACCGCATACCAATAGCTATATTGCCCCAACGATTGAGCAGAAACAACGGGGAGTGCAAACAGCGCAAAAACCAGCATAGCAAACCGCCGGGCACGATAAACCGGCCATCCCGCTTTGATTAAGAAACCAGATAGCCAGCCGCCAAAAATGCTGCCGATCGTTGTAATGGAATAAACTACTGCAATCGGCAGTGCTAAGGCCGTTTTGGTTAAACCATACTGTTTGCTCAAAAACGACGGTAGCCAGAAGAGGTAAAACCACCAGACGGGATCAGTCAAGAATTTGCCAAATAAGAATGCCCAAGTTTGACGAAACAGAAATAACTGCCACCAGCCTGGCGGGGCTGATTGATTTTCGGCGGTAACCGTTTCGTCCATATCGCTATGGATATACTCGAACTCGACTTTTTTCAGTCGGCGATGCTTTTGGGGAATTTCATAAAACACAGACCAGAAACCAAGCCAGAGCAAACCAATAGCACCAGTTAAAATAAATGCCCATTGCCAACCCAAATGCATGGCGATCAGCGGCACGGTAAGAGGCGCCACAATAGCACCGATGTTGGTGCCAGAATTAAAGATGCCCGTGGCCAATGCGCGCTCTTTTTTGGGAAACCACTCAGCCACAGTTTTGACCGCAGCGGGAAAATTGCCCGCCTCGCTCAGCCCGAGAATCCCGCGAGCGGCCATAAATCCCACTGTGCTTCGCGCCAGAGCATGGCCAATAGCCGCCAGACTCCAGACTGCCAGAGAAATCGCATAACCCAATTTGGTGCCGATTCGATCGATAAACCAGCCCATGCCCAGCATACCTATAGCATACGCCAGTTGAAACGCGATAACGATATTGGCATAATCCGATTCGGTCCAATGAAAAATCTTTTCCAGATAATCATCCTTCAATAGACTAATCACCTGGCGGTCGAGATAATTGATGGTAGTGGCAAAAAAGATGAGGGAGAGGATCAGCCAGCGATAGTTGCCGATGGCGTCGGCTTGTCCCTGGCTTTTCAAATCGTCTGCGGCTTCTGGCATGGACGCTCCTATGGATGGTTAGCTGTTGGTTGATTTTTGAAAGTTTGAATAGGACTCTGTAGCCATCTTTTTATTAGGTATTCTATTTTCATATCACATCAGCAAACAAGGTTAAAGAATGTTGGAGTGTTGAACCTGCGGAAGGTTCCATCCCTCCATCAGGTTTAATCAGCATTTCCAAAATGCCGATCGGCAAAATCCAGAAATTGTTCCCAGTCATACTCGTTCAATCCGTGCCCACCCTTTCGCATGTGAAAGCCGATAAAGTGGCCGACTGGTGTTTCTACTGGCGGCATCTCAGCCACGCCCAGTCCGCTTTTGCCAAACAGCTTATAAACTGGCTCGGCATTTTTTCCAGCCAGAAAAGAACCACGGGGATCGGCCCAGTAATCTTCCTCAGCAGTGGCAATATAAACTGGTCTGGGAGCCATCAATGCTACCAGCTCATGCCAGTCAACGGGAAGTTCATTCACCCGATCCCCATACGTTTTGAAATTGCCACAAAACCAATGCGGAAAATAATCATTGATCGCCTTGACCGTTTCACCAAATCCGCGCCGAACGATAACCGATCCA
>JAPDQM010000034.1:0-33853 GCA_034505795.1 Candidatus Zhuqueibacterota bacterium | reverse complement strand
ACGAGAAAAATGTTTATCAGCCGCTGAGTGACGAACAGAAGCAGGAAATAGCCCGGGAATGGAAGTTCGGTTTTGATGAATGGGGCTACAGGATCGATTAAAGCGGAACGGCGACCTGAAGGTAGGTGCACGCCGGACAGCAGGAAGTCCCGGTAAGACATGAATCTCATTTTTCATGGCCGTTCATGAAATTTCTATTTTTTCAAACGTGACAAAGACACAAATTTCAAAATCGCTTTCTGATGATTTCCGTAAAATTTTGACCATAGCAAGGGGGGATGCAATGAAGCAGGAGATCCTATTTGATGAAAGAGCCCACGAAACTTTTGAATAAAAATTTTTTCTTACTCTGGCAAGGGCAGGCGGTCAGCAAATTGGGGAGCCAGGTATTCTCAATTGCCATGATACTGTGGATCATCGACGTCACTGGTTCGGCCACGATCATGAGTCTCGTGATGATGATGTCGAGCATCCCGGCGCTAATTCTGGGACCCATTGGCGGCGCTTTTGCGGATCGGCACTCACGACGATTGATCATCGTATTCAGTGATGTGCTTAACGGCATTGCGATGCTCTCGTTTGCAGCCATCGTCTATTTTTTCCCGGGACAGACAAAATTAAATATCATCTGGCTGTTTCTGGTTTCCATCTGGGTAGCGGTGGTGAATTCATTTTTCTTTCCGGCGATTTCGGCCTCAATTCCAGAAATCGTGCCGAAAAAGAAACTCACCGGCGCCAATACGCTGAGTCAATTGTCTCTGCAAATTTCCGTTCTGGTCGGCCAGGGCTTAGGTGGGGTGTTTTACAAAATGTTGGGTGGACCACTCATCTTCCTGCTCAATGGCATTTCTTATCTTTTTTCTGCAACGAGTGAGTCTTTTATCAGCATCCCACAACAGATTGCTAAAAATGAGGGCAACTGGAAAGAGCAATTTAGACATTTTAAAACCGATATTGTGGAGGGATTGCGTTATATCTGGCAAAAAGCGGGACTGCGGGAATTGCTAATTATTTCGGCGATCATGAATTTTTTCATCACACCCGTCATTCTGCTATTTCCCTTTTATGTGGAAAAATTTTTGAATCTGGGCGATGATTGGCAGAAATGGTTTGGATTTTTGATCGCCACCTATGGAGTGGGTACCATGCTTGGCTACGTCTCGGCCAGTGTCACCAATTTTGCCGGCAAGATTCGTGGTCGTCTGATGATTATCTTTATTGTATTGGAATCATCGATCTATGCCATGTTAGGACTTGCCGGTGGCCCGATCGTGGTCATGATCATGGCCCTCATTGCGGGGATGTTGAACGGCTACACCGGCGTCAATATCATGACCATTTTACAATTTACCACGCCGAGTGCGATTCGAGGTCGGGTGTTTGGTCTATTGGGGACTCTGGTCGGGATCATCTCGCCGATCGCCATGGGTCTGTCCGGGGCCATCGCTGATCTGCTGAACCAAAATATTCCTTTGATTTATGAAATTTGCGGGATCAGCCTGGCGTCGCTATCCATTTTAATCGCGCTCAACAAAAATTATCGCAATTATTTAATGCTGGAACCAGAAGATGAGATGATTGTAGAGAAAGAAAAATTAAGCGTCGAGGTTCCTGCAGCACTTTAGTGGGATTGAATAGCCAATAATTTGATTTACATTTACAATGGAGCTAAGCCGATGTCTACTTACTGCAAAGCATACAGTTTATCTAAGCTGCGGCAATATCCAGGCTGGACTGAAAAGAGTGAGAATGCCAGAAAAGAAATGAAACCCGTCGATGGCAAGGAGGTTGAAGTAATCAGAAAATTGACCGATAATGATTATCTCTATCTGCACGATAGCTATATCGTCACCGATGGAATATTGGAGGACAAAAATGTTATTTTTGATGATGTGACTCCTGAATGGCAGAAGTTCTGCCAGGAGGTTCTTAACTTCGAAATTCCCAAATTAAAAAAAGCGGAAATCAAAAATGAATAATCGAAATAGCAAAATTGTGTTTCAGTGCTTGTTTGAAACGGATAACCAAATTTGAATCAATCTTCGAAACATATTAAGCTTCTACATGCATAATCAGATCACTGCAATGGGTGAGTAAAAAAAGCCAGTTCCGGGCAATGATTGATTCTCGGAACATAGCGATTGAATTTAGTTTTCAGAAATTCAAGAACATTATTATTTAGAGGAGTAAATCATGAGAGAAGAAAACGAAGATACCAGAATCTATAAGGTCGTGGTGAATCACGAAGAACAATACTCAATCTGGCCGGCTGATCGCGATAATCCGTTAGGCTGGAAGGACGTTGGCAAGGTTGGCCCCAAAGCCGATTGTCTGGCGTACATCAAAGAGGTGTGGACCGATATGCGACCGCTAAGCCTAAGAAAAAAGATGGATGAAGCTGCCTCCAAGGCTGGCAATTAGTGTCATCTCTGAAACGCGCTGCGGACAAATCGCCGTGCAATTACGCGTGCCTGACATTTTGGTCGCGAAGAAGTACGCGCAGTCAAATGATTTGTAGCATATTGGGGGCAGTCGGCTCATTTCTTGAGCTGTCTTTTATGCCAATTATTTTAGGCTCTTTTGAAAGTGAAATGGAGTTGTCAATGATGGAACGTGACAAGCATTTCACTTTCTTTGTATATTGCGAGATTAAATTCAGAAAATAGCCGGGCTGCATGGAGAAAGGAACATACCATGAATGAGCATGAGCGCACGAGAGACATTTATGAGCTCAATGACAAATATCCCCAACCGCCATTGGTTCCGATTGCCGAGCTATACACTGACGAGTTTTTTGAAGATTTAGGAATCCAAAACAAAGGCTGGGTTAAAGGCGTCACCAAAGCTGTGATTTCTTTAATTGGATTTGGTCGTTATTATAGCCATTTCCCAGAGGTTATGGAAACTGCGCTGCGCCGGATCAATCAGCGAGGTCCGATGTTGTATGCGCCGGTTATTTCGGCAACGATGGCATTGCTGGATGATCCGCGGCCGCTATCGCCGATTGAACGTGCAACGACATTGATTTTAGCTGCCCGGCAATTTTATGAGGCAGTGATGTCAGGAGAATTGCCGCCGGATGAATTGCGCGGCCAGCCGCTGGAAATGGGCCAGTATCCGAATTTTTTTGGCACCAGTTTGATCATGGATGGCAAACAGTTCCGTATTTTTAAAAGCAAATTGGCATCACAGATCACGGTCATTGTTGCGCGGCGCATCTATCTTCTAACCATCGCCGATTGGCGGGCTGAATCGCTTTTTAATCAGGTGCGAGAATCGTTGCAATGGATCGCAGAAGATGCGTGCCACCATCGACCGAAATGGTCTGAGCCGGCGCCGGGGATTATTACTGCGGCATCGAATTTGGTGCAATACCGTTCATTCGGCGCGCTAAAGAGATATCCAGCGAATTCACAGAACCTGGAGCTGCTGCGGCATAGTTTGTTCACGGTTTGCCTGGATCTGGATAGTTATCCTCTGTCGTATGCAAGGGCAGCTTTCCTGGCGCATGCAACCAATTTTGACAATCGCTGGTTTCACTCCAGCTTGCAATTTATCATATTTGGCAATGCCAGAGCCTGTACTTATTGCAATTTTAGCACTTATCTCGATGGGAATACGATGATGCGTGGGGCCGCAGAAATGCAGCGCCGGGCGTGCCAGATCTCGGTGCCATCACCATCATTAAAGAATGGCCCAGCTCAAATATTGCCTATCAAGATGTTGGAATGGAGAGTGCCTATGGGCTGCATCCAGCCCGCGCAACGGGACATCCAATTGATTCTCGATAATCAGGAGGCATCCTTCAAAATCGATGGCATAGGGAAAGCGTTCTTCGAGAAAAATGGCTGTGAGCCTGTCCCGACATTCATTCTGGCGCTGCAATTGGCGACACTAAGATTGACTGGCGAAATGGCCAAAATTGAGCAATTTCTGACCATGACCAAATATCGTTGCATGGATCTGGTCACCGCCATCGTAACAACCCCCGAAGTGATCCGTTTTAGCGAATATGTTGAGAAAGGCCAATGGGATTTGTTGCAGGCCCAATCGTTGCTAAAGACAGCTATCGATTCTCAATCCGATGCCTGTCGCAAGGCCAGGCGCTTCCTGCCGGCAAATGATATTTTTGGATTGTTTATCCTTAGCAAAAAGAAATATGTTCGGTTATTGATCCTTTGTATATCAGCCATTTTTATTAAAATATTAAAGCAGTTTGGCGCGTTTAAGCTCGCCAAAGGTCGGGAGATCATTGTGTCGCATCCAGAGATTTATCCTGAGGTGCCGATCGTAGGTCGCCCCGGGATTCGATTGCCTTATGTGAAATATTACGGTCTGCATTATCAGATCTTTGATGATCAAATCATCGTTACGATGATGCCAGGCATCAATTGGAGGGTTTCGAATGCCGAATTTTTTGCCGAACTCCAGCGCAGCCTGTCTCTTATCAAGCAAATCATAGGCGCCAAAGTCGGCGCTGGTGACTCAGTTGCGTCTGACCACACGGTGGTTGCTCAAGCATTGAATTGAAATTAGGCCGGCAACAGGCGGGGTAGACCATGCGAACGGGATAAACATTGTGCCAGGAAAACTGGCTCTTAAAATAGGGTAATATCAATGCTCATTGCATTGGAAAAATGAACTCAGCATCTGATGACGCTTGAACCCTCTAAATTGAAAACTTTTTTTGAAACATCATTCTCCCTTCTGAAATTAAAGGCAGGAGGGAGGTAATCGCTTGGTTTTTTGTGCCAAATTCCGACCCGGGCTTCGGCTATAGTCGAAGCTTCGCTATGATTGTCGCTGGAACTTATCATAAATGATCGAGAACTGAGCAACGAAACAAAGAGGATGATTTTAAAAAATGGCTTCACTTGTGAATTCCTGGTTTGCTTTTGTAAAGCCCAATCTTGCGGCGGATATCCGTCTGTTTTGCTTTCCTTACGCCGGCGGCAGCGCAATGACCTATCGCACGTGGTCCGACTTATTGCCCAAAAATATTGAAGTCTATCCAGTGGAACTGCCGGGTCGCGGGAGTCGCATGCGAGAACAGCCCTATACTAATATGACTCCGCTGGTTCATGATCTGGGGGTGGCGCTGAAGCCGTATCTGGATAAACCCTATGCGTTTTGGGGGCATAGCATGGGTGCCCTGATTGGATTCGAACTGGCGCGGCTATTTCGCCGCTGGCAATTGCCAGGGCCAATGCAGTTGTTTGCCTCGGGGCATACTGCGCCGCAAGTGAAAAGCAGCCATCAGCCGATCTACAACCTGCCGGAGCGGGAATTTTTGGTCGAGTTGAGGCAACTGGAGGGTACGCCAGAGGCAGTTCTCAATAACCAGGAACTGATGCAATTGCTAATTCCCATGCTCCGTGCCGATTTTGAGGTGAATGAGACCTATCGCTATGACCCGGAACCGCCGCTGGCTTGTCCGATTACGGTTTATGGGGGGGCAAATGATCGCGATGTAAATCGAGAAGCGCTGGAAGCCTGGCGAGAGCAAACCTCAGCCGATTTCGCGCTGCATATTTTTGCCGGCGGCCATTTTTTCCTGCAGTCGGCTCAGTCCCAGGTGCTGCAAACGCTGACTTATGACCTCCAAAAATTGGTCGCGACCATCCTAAAGGTGAAGTCAAAATGAACGGTATCAAAAAAGGGGCCAATCCTACTCCGCCTGAAATGACGGTAGCCACCGATGAGGTGCACATCTGGAGCATCCCATTGGCACTAACCGATAGCCAAATCCGTAAGCTGGCGCTCTATCTGGCAACCGACGAGGTAGAACGCTGGCAGCGGTTCTATTTCGAGAGAGATCGCAATCGTTTCGTGATCGCGAGAGGGTCGCTGCGGTTGATCCTCAGTGCCTATATTGGTCGGCAGCCATACGAAATTCAGTTCGATTACAATAAATATGGAAAGCCCTTTTTGAATTATAACTCGGGCGGCGACAAGATTCGCTTCAATCTCTCGCATTCCCATGAATTGGCCCTGGTGGGCGTGACCGGGCTGCATGATATCGGCATCGATGTGGAGTACATGCAAACGCGTGTCGCCGATCTGAGTATTGCCGAACGCTTCTTTTCCCCAAAAGAAGTGGCCATTTTGCGCAAACTGCCGGTAGCGCTACAACGGCAGGCATTTTTCAATTGTTGGACGCGCAAAGAGGCTTACATCAAAGCGCAGGGACAGGGACTGTCGCTGGCACTGGATAGTTTTGATGTGGCATTTGTGCCGGATCAGCCTGCGGCGCTATTGCATACCAGGCCTGATGCTCGAGAAGCCGCACAATGGTCGATCTACAATTTACCTCAATCCGCCGATTATGCTGCGGCCGTTGCGGTGAAAGGCAAAAATCATCGGCTGAAATTTTTCACCTGGTCACCCAATTAACACTGCAACGCCCACGCTATTACTCGACCAGCTTCACATCAAAGAAGCGATTGGGTTCAAAAATCGTCACGTATCGTTGGCGCCCGTCCACGTCCGTGATGACGCCAAAACCAATATTAATACCCAGCTTTTCATTTGATGTCAATTTTAGATTGGTCTCCAGATTCCGGGGAATCGCCACGCTCATCAAATATTCAGAACCCAATTTTGAAATTTGAGCCGTCAAACTGATTCTCTTGGCCAGCTCCTTATCGTGGAATGGCCATTGCTTGGGATCGGCGCAATTGACCATAATCAGTTCCGTAGCCAGTTCAGATTCTGATTTTGGCTTGAGGTAGATCAGATAATTATCTCGACCCAGGAACCAGCCATCGGCGTCGGCATCGATCATCAATTTCACCGGTGCCAGGCGATCGGTTTTAAAAGCAAACCGCAGTCGAGTTGAATCCCAGGCGGCAAAAACTGTAGCCCGGATACGGCTATCTTCCAGCTTTGACAAGGCGGGGCTGCTCTCAAGCAATCGAGTTGCTTCATTAATCCTACCATCGAAATGAATCACGGGCTCGAATGGAACTAACGGCGCACTATCCACGGCATCGGATAGCCCATCGCCGTCAGTATCCGGTTGAGTCAGATTGGGCAACAGTGCTTGGCCGCCGTAGGTTTCGCCACAGCCTTCCACAATCCAATTGGCGAATCTGATTTCCTCCCGATCGGAAATGCCATCGCCATCTGAATCGCGGCGCTGTGGATTGCTGTGAAGCCGTTTCTCATCTATCGGCAGCCTGGAATCATCATCGGGAACGCCATCACCATCGACATCTTTGGTGAATTGGATGGAACCAAATTTCAGATCGTACCAGTTCATCTCCGGCCAATTTTTCAAAATCCAGGCGTTGCCATCGAAATGCTCGCCAAACTTGGCCGCAGTATTCACGGTTGGAGAGAAGTGATTGAACCAATATTCGGGATAGCCGCTAACCAAAAAGAGTTCATCCAACTGATGGTGAAACTCGTGCACCATCAGCCAATTGTTGCCGGAGCCGTGATCGGCCGTGGTCACTTCCCAATACGATAGGCCGTAATGGCCATTGGCTCCAATGCCTGCAGTGAAACCACCGCCCTTGCCGCGCAATTCATACTGCTGAGTTTTGGTGTGAAATTCCCGAACACAGGCCAGGAACAGCACGGCCACATAATCATCCACTTTTTTGCCCGAACGCTCAATCGCCCGTTGCACCCATTCTTCTTTTGGCGGATACCACCACTGTGATCCAAAAATCTGGTGATGATAGAGCGGCTCATCAATGATGAAATAGGTATTTTCTAAAAACAGATGCAGCCCTGAATTTAGCCAGTAAAATCGGATGCCATCTTCGATCTGTGCTTTGATGCGAGCTAACTCCGCCGCAGGTAATGGAGGCATAGGAATACTGGGATTCATTTTGCTCGAGTCCATCACCTGGGTGAAGATAATGGTGGCTATTGGTAGCCGCCAGAAATGCTTGATGCCGCGAGTCGCTGGGCTGATGAAACTGTAATTTTTAGAAAATTCTTTGGTCATCGGCAGGGTTTTTACTGTTGGCGAAATCTGGAAGTGATAGACAGTGGATGGGCTCAGTTTTTGAACGAGAAATTGGTGTCGGCGCTGTTTGGTGTCACTGGCCTCATAAAACACCTGGCCCTGTTGGGTGATTTTTAATTTGGCAGAGACCGGTTCCATAGTTTGAAATGCAATTTTCACCTGGCGCTGATTTGGAAATGAGATTTCCGGCTGCGGTTCAGCTAAATCCAGCGGGAGCAGGTAGAACCGACCCGTACGAAAATCGCTAACGTAGAGCTGCTGTTCATAAAGCGCCAGACCGTAAGGGTAAATTCCCGAAATCGATTCGCCTCTAAATTGCCGCAATTGTTTTCCCGATAAATCAATCAGACGAACTTCGTTGCCTACGGCAATATACAACTTATCTCGTTGAACCACCAGATCTCTTGCCGTGCCGCTGCCAAAATCGATGTCCTGCTGCCAACGGATTGTGCCCAGATGCCAGGCATAGAGTTTCACCTGATTGGTGCCGTTGTTGAGCACATAAATTTTATGGCCTTCAGCAAAAACGGCCACGGGATGATCGAGCTCTTTGGCGCCAAAAGTGGTGGTCACTTGCAAGGATGAGTCGAGCACCACGATACGATGGTTGCCTTCATCGGCGATGTAAATGCGATCCAGGCTATCCACGCAAACGTCTACTGGCTCATTGAGTTGTCCATCGCCCGAACCGAAATAGCCATAGGCATTTTTCCAATTGCCTTGCGAATCGAAAAGATGGATGCGATGCCGACCTTGATCGCCTATCACAATATCTCCCCGGCGAAGTCGGGCGATAGCAGTGGGTTGCAGCAATGCCCCTTTTTGAGCGGCTGGAACGCCGAAAGTTGAAACCAAGCGACCAGTCAAATCGAGCCACTGGATGATGCCTTTGGCCGGATGGGGTACGATCAGTTGATCTTTGTATACCCAAAAGTGATGGAGCCAGCTCAAGACCACCGGCTGCCGCAACATGGGCAATCGTTTCAAGCTAACATTATCAAATTGGATGATGCCGCCCGAAGATTGCAGTCCGCAGTAGCCGGCTGGAAAAAGCAGCGGCTGATTTTCGGCTATCGGCTGACCGTCCAGCAGAATATTGTACCGCTCCCGATCCTGATCCACGTGCAGCACCAGGCGGTGCCAGGTTGAAAAATCCTGTTCATTGATGCGAGCGCTGTGGGTGCATTCGTAGCCGGCATCCAGGAATTGACCGATGAGCATGGTCTTGTTCGATTCGAACCGGCTCATGTGGGAGAACGCGGTGGAGCCATAGCTCTCTGAATGGAAGAAAAATCCTGCCCCCGGTTCGCCCTGAATCACCCGAAAATCGAAGGAGAATTCAAACGAATGATCCAGAAAGATGTTGAGCATGGCGCCACAGTCGTACTCCAGCGATCGCTGTACCAGCAGGCCATCTTCGACCTGCCAGAAGCCTTTTGAGATAGTCCAGGTGGGTGATCCATCCGCACCATTGTGATAACTGGAAAAATCATCGGAAAAAAGATCCGCATTGTTCTGCGCGGGGACGGATGCGGTCAGGGAACTGATTATTAGGATTACAGAAATCGCAACTCGCATGGCAATCCTCATGGTTGGCGTTTAGTTTTGATTCGACCGAGGCGATATCTGCTCGGATGCTGCGTCTTTGGTTGTGGCGGCTGGCAACGTCTGCCAGGTAGCGTATTGCGGCGCCTCCGGTGGAATTGAGATATGGGTTTGCACCAGCAGCCAGCGCTCACCTGATTTGTGGAAAACAGCAGTAAAAAAATAAGGCAAAGCCACGACCTGAGAGTCCCATTTGATTTCGATACGATTGATCGACGATACCCAGGCTACATTGCACTCAAAATTTAGATTGACGATTTCGTTGGTCCGTTGAATTTTGATGACGCCGCTATCGCCCAGGAATTTCTGCCAAAGTCGACTTAGCTTTTCCTTTTCGATCGCGTAATCATCGAGGCCATTGCTAATGGCGGCGAAGTTTGATGGATGATAGCTGGCGATAATAGCCGTGAGATCGCGTTGTTCCTGCATCCGATAAAAGCTATCGAGGGTTGCTTTCACTTGAGCTTGATTCATCTCGATGTTATCAATTCGTTCGCAAAATTGAAAGATGGAGAAACCGACCACGATCAGCGTGGCGACTAACAATTTCCAATGTTTCATCTTCGCTCCCTTTCGAAATTAATTGGTCTGGATCGTGGATTGGATAACTGCAAAGGCGTTATCAAATTCTTCCTCCGTGTTATAGAAGTGAAATGCCAGTCGGAGCCAGCCTTCCCTCAGCGAACAGATGATGTGGTGCTGTTGCAGTTGTTCGAACAACAATTTGCTTGCCACCCGGGGATGTTTGAAGGTCACGATGCCGGCACGGAGGGAATTTTCGCTGGGAGTGAGCACCAGGAAACCATGAGCCTGAAAAGTGGATATGGCCCGCTGGGTGAGTGCCATGATTTGTGATTCAATCCAATCTGGCTGCAATTCGTGCAAGAGACGAATGGACTCGGTCAGGCCAACCATGCCAATGAAATTGTCGTTCACGGGCTGGAAGCGCCGGGCGTTAGCAATCAGCGGACGCACCGGGTACAAGCTATCCAGGTTTTCGTATTCAGCGCTGGCCCAGCCGATATGAAACGGCACCAGTTCTTCCAAAATTTCCTGACGCACGTACAGAATGCCGGTGCCAGAAGGACCCAGCAACCATTTTACACCACCCGCGGTAAAAAAGTCAACCGCGGTTTCATTTAGATCAACCTGTACGGCGCCTAATCCCTGGATACCATCTACAATGAGATACACGTTGCCGTTTTTCTTGAGGTTGCTCAATCGTGCCAGATCGAAGCGATAGCCCGAGAGAAAGTGCACATAGTCGATTACAATAGCCCGAGTCCGGTCATCCATCGCCTGCTGCAAGCGCCCGTAAATGTTGTGACCGCCATCCAATGGTACATATCGTTTTTCAACTTTTGGGAAGCAATAGGCGGCCAGATACAGACTGGCCGGGAAAGCATCGGCCTGGACGACCATATTATCACCAGCCTGCCAGGGGATCGAATGCAGTGCTACGGTCAGGCCATCGCTGGTATTGCGAATGAACGCAATGGATTCAGGTGGAACGTTTAACAGGCGACTGGCTTGCAAACGAAATTCGGCTTGGAGCGCCAAAAGGCCGTCCATGGATGGTTCGCCAGCAGCCGACAGGGCTTCGATATATTCTGTCATCGCCAGTGCCGATCGCCGGGGCAGCAACCCCGTCGAGGCATGATTGAAGTAGATTAATTCTGGATTGAATTCGAATAGGGACCGATAATGACCACTCACGTTGTCTTCCTCCCGCGGCAAATTTTATGATGTTGGAGTTGGGCTAAAAATAGTGATTTTAGTAACGATTGTCAAGTGATATTTTAAAATGATAACTTGAGACATGCTATCGAATTGCTGGCCTGGTCAGCAGCCCAGACTTCATCACTCACCTCTTATCTCGCTCCGTGATATTCAATCGGGCGTGAGGGGACCATTCTTTTTTTAGTCCGATAGTTTTATTTCCTTGCATTTTTCCTGAAACATGTTATATTCAGTTTACATTTCCTATATCATTTTCAGAAAATATGCGTATGCGTTTGTGAAGCTGAGAGAATCCAATTTATGAAGCGACCCGGTCAAAAATTTCGGATCAGCCTCAAGGTTAAGATTGCTTTTTTCTTCCTGTTGCTGGTGATTGTGATGATGGGAACGGTTGGCTATATCTTCACCATTCGCGAACTAAATCTCCGCAAGGAACAGGTAAAATTGCGGATGGAGCGTCTGGCCAATAACATTGCAACGATCCGTTCGGTTGAGACTGAAGATTGGGAAATCTATCAAACATACATCGATAATCAAATTAAGTTGAATCCGGATATTGTTTACATTGCGATCAACGATGAGCAGGGCAATTTGAAGGCGCATGCTTTGAATCTGGATTGGCTGGATCTGGAGAGCAATCTTCCGGTGAGCAAATGGGAGCAGGCCAATATTGTGCATCGCCTGGATCAACGGCAGGTAGCACCGGAAAGTCAGCGCGATATCGAATCGAAATCAGTGGAAATCATCGTTGGCAATCGAAACTTGGGCACGGTCAATATCGGTTTTTCGTTGGTCGATTTGAACGATGAGATGCGAAAGAATCTCTACCGCAATCTGCTATTGGATATCATTTTTATTTTGTTCGCTATGGCTATTGCCTTTGTGGTAGGTTCCAGGATCGTAAATCCACTGGGAAAGCTTACTGCAGCCATGGAACGAATTGCTGAGGGTGATCTCCAGCAGGAGCTTCATATCACATCCCGGGACGAGATTGGCGAAATGGCCGGCACGTTCAATTACATGACCACTGGTTTGCGCCAGAAACAACTTATCGAAGATTTTACCCGAGAGCTGGCCTATGCCATTGATCTGGACAAAATTGCCAGTTTAATTGCGGAACGTGTGACAACGGCAATCCAAGCTCGCGCAGGATTGCTGTATTTGAAAACCAAGGGAAAGAATCGCATATTTGATTTAACCAGCGCCTATCCCCACTCGCTCCAATCGTCGCATACCCTCTGCCTGGAGAAAGCGGCTAACCGACTGCTATTGACCAGACAGAAATCGTTGTTCCTGTCAGAATTTGATTATCGGACTGAGCTCCTTGAGCAACTTCGTGGCTTGGAATGCGGACAGGAGCTGTGCGCTATCGCTCCGATCATCATTAAGGGGGAATTAATGGGTTTGTTTTTGCTGGCAGCAAACCGTGCAGCCTCTGCCGAGAAGGGGATCGATGTGACATTTTTGGATACGCTGATGTCACAGGCCAGCATTGCGCTTGAGAATGCCTTGTTGTATCAGGAACTCAGGGAACAGGAGCGCCTCAAAAAAGAGATCGAGATCGCCCGCCAGGTGCAGTTGCGGTTACTACCTCAGACCATCCCTCATTTGCCTGGCGTGGATATCGATGGCATCTGTGTGCCCGCCACCGAGGTTGGCGGCGATTATTATGACTATTTTCGCATTGACCATCATACGCTGGGAATTGCCATAGCTGATGTGAGCGGAAAAGGAACATCAGCAGCATTTTATATGGCAGTAATCAAGGGGATTATGCTGTCCTTAGCCGCGATTCATCGCTCCCCCAAAGAATTGCTAAGTGAGCTGAATCGGCGCATCTTTGGCCAGATGGATCGCAAAGTGTTTGCAACCATGGTGTACGCCACCATCGATATGAAAAAGCGAGTGCTGCGACTGGCTCGGGCCGGCCACAATGCAATGCTGCGGTGGAATGCACATGAGCGGACGACTGAGACCCTAATACCGAGCGGTATCGGCCTGGGTTTGGCCTCTGAGGATTTGTTTAATCAATATATTGGAGAAACGAAAATCGAGTTTAACTCGGGTGATAAATTTCTATTTTATACTGATGGCGTGTCTGAAGCGCGCAATGCAAACCGCGATGAATTTGGTGAACTCCGCTTGATCGAATTGTTCTCCCGAATGGATGGCGCTGCTGCCGGTGAAATCACTCGTGGTATCGTGGTTGAGGTGAAAAATTTTGTCCAAAAAGCGCCACAGCACGATGACATTACCCTGGTTGCAGTGCAAATTACCTGATTCTGAATGCCAGCCGTCCCCAGTAATGGTTCTAAATTGTTACTTTGTGGTACGAGGTTTTGCTATGAAAGTGAGATCAATTTTAATTATTGGACTTTCGCTGCTATTCTCTTTATCTTGTGAGCAGCCCTCGGCTGAGAAACGCAAGATAAAATTGGCAGCCGATCATTCCCCGTCATTACCCGCTTCTGGCAATAAAGCAACGATCTTGAAATTGGACGCCACAGAGAAAAAAAACATTGTCATTCTTACCTTTAACAATCAAACCAATAACAAAAAATTAGACTGGCTTTCGCAAGGGATTGCCGATATGCTGATTCGGGATTTATCGCAATCTCCCCGACTGCATGTGGTTAGCCTGCAGCGGCTGTATGACATCTTCAAGCTGCTTGATAATCCATCGCTAAAGACGCCGGATCAGCGTCTATTACAAAAAATTGGTGTTGAGGCCCAGGCAGAAGCAATTATCACCGGCAACTTTGCGATTCAAAAAGACACTTTGCTGGTGTCGGTTCAGCTTTATGATGTCAAGTCTCGGACCAAAGTGGCAGCCAGGATGATTGGTGGGTATGGTTTGGAGAACTTATTTGGTATCGTCGATAATCTATCCAAACAAATCCGGGCTGATCTGCACTTATCTCTGGAGGAGAAAAATTTTAACATCGCCGATATCACCACCAATTCGCTGGAGGCATATCAGCAATATAGCCGGGGAATTGATCTGCTTTACAAGGCCTATTTTGGTGATGCGGTTCGATCTCTGGAACAGGCCATCGACGCTGACTCGACTTTTGCCATGGCGCACCTTTGGTTGAGTATTGGCTATCAAATGGTCGGTCGTGATCATGAGGCCAAAGCTGCAATTGCTAGAGCGGTCCAATTTGCTGGTCATGCATCCCCTAAAGAACAGATGAAAATTCGCTGGATCAGCTACCTTTATAATGACAATCATGATGCCGCATTTGATATGTTGCTGCAATTGGTCCAGGAATACCCTGACGACAAAGAATTGCATTATCAACTGGCCGGCAACTATTATTACCGCCAAGAATTGGGTAAGGCCCAGGCCGAATTAAACAAGGCATTTGCGCTGGATCCCAATTACCTCCAGGCATATCAATTGCAGAGTTATGTTTATCAACAATCGGCGAAATATGATAGCGCCATCATGAGTTTGGAAAAAGCCATTGCCATTGCGCCCAAAGAAGCCGGGCCATATTTCAATCTGGGTGAAATCTGTTCTGGCCGAGGGGATTATCAGAAAGCGGAGAAATACTATCAAAAGGCTTTGGCTGTAAAGCCAGATTTTTATCATGCCTCCCTGGCGTTGGCTCAACTCTATCTCGACACCGGCAAATATCAGGCTGCCCGTGAAAAATACCTGGCGACCCTGCCAATTTTGCCCAGCGAGGAGCTAAAGGCCACCGTTTATTCTGGCCTGGCCAATATTGATCGTTCCCAGGGCAAATATCAAGCAGCTATTGATCATCTCAAGCAGGCGCTCCAGTTTCCCTCCAGCGATCAGGGAAAGACCAGCTATTGGGGGATGATTGCTGGCATCTATCTCCGAAAAGGGCAACCGGATTCGGCGCTCGCCATTACGCGGCAGATTCTCGCCATCGATCCGAACAATTTTTATATCTACAACGTGATTTGCGACGCGTGGTTAAAAAAAGGGCAAATTGATAGTGCCAGACAGCGGCTGCGACAACTGGATGAGTTCATTCAAAAATCAAAATATGAAATCCTGCGGAATCTCTCATACCAATTGCAGGCGAAAATAAGCGCAGCAGAAGGCAATCCCGCCGTGGCCATTGAATTTTATCAAAAGATACTTGCCACCAATCCTGAAGCCACTGGCGTCTGGGAAAGTATTGGTAAGGTCTATCTCGATAGCCAGCAACCCCAACAGGCGATTGAGAACTTTCAAAAGTTTTTAGCGCTAAATCCCAATGCAGGGTTAGCAAAATATCAGTTGGGCCTGGCGTACGCGGCTGCCGGTGATTCGAGACGAGCGAAACGGATGATGCGCGACTTTCTGGAGGACTGGCAGGGCGCTGATCCAGATATTCCAGAAATGATAACCGCCAGGCAATATGTGAATTGAAATCGGTCGAACTGCGAGTAGCATCTGGCATGAAATGGATTAATCGCTGTAATAAAGAACGTTTCTGCATATAAATTTTCATGGAGCCTGGCATATTTTTGAACCAGAAACCAGTAGGGCTTAATATGGCCAGGATTGGCGAATGTAACGTTAATCCAGACTAATCCAATTCGCAGCGGATAATCCAGAAGCAGGGCGAATTTGGTTGACCAGGTTAAACATCAACAGAGTCAAACTAAATAATGGTTAACAAAATGAAAGACACATTACAGATTTCTGAATGGATACTCCCGGCCGTTTTGATTGTTGGCGGAGTGGTCGTTGGTTTGATATTTGAAAAAATCGTACTCATCAAGCTGAAGAAAATTGCCGCAAAAACCAAATGGGCCTTCGACGAGATCATCGTGGCTTCATTGCATGGCATGCTATTGCTTTGGTTTATTCTTGCTGGTGCTTTTGGAGCAATCGTTACAATGCGAATGCGGCCAGATTTCTTTCATATTTTAGATAAGATTATTTTGCTTATTTTCATTTTTTCCGTGACCCTGGTTTTTACGCGCATTGCAGTGGGCCTATTCAATTTCTATAGCAAAAGTGTCGAAGGCGTTTTGCCGTCCACTTCAATTTTGAGCAATTTAACTCGCCTGGTGGTTTTTAGCATCGGCATTCTGATCATGTTCCATTCGATTGGCGTGTCCATCATGCCCATCCTCACGGCATTGGGAGTTGGAGGTCTGGCGGTGGCTTTGGCATTGCAGGACACGCTGGCCAATCTGTTTGCCGGATTGCATATCATTGCATCACGCCAAATCCGACCCGGCGATTTTCTAAGATTGGATTCGGGTGAAGAGGGCGCAGTGACCGATATCACCTGGCGCAGCACGACGATCAAAACCTTTCCCAATAATCTGGTCATCGTCCCCAATTCCAAGTTGGCTTCAGCGATTGTCACCAACTACAGCCTGCCGAACCCGATTGTCAAAGTGTATGTCCCGATTGGCGTGAGTTATGATAGCGATTTGACTAAGGTGGAGCAGGTGACTGCTGAAGTGGCCAGGTCGGTCATGACAGAAGTGCCGGGAGGCGTCGCAGATGCCGATCCGGTGATTCGTTTCAACAAGTTCGGGGAATTTAGCATCGATTTTACCGTTATCATGTTTGCAAAACAGTTTCGGGATCAGCATCTGCTCAGACATGAATTTATTAAGCGCCTGCATGAACGATACCAAAAAGAGGGGATCGAAATTCCGTTTCCGATTCGCACTTTATATACAAAAGATAAGAATCAATAGTCATGATACCAATATTCGAGAGAATCGATTTCTAAATGTCATGAATGCCAGGAAATCGAAACTGAAAAATCGTGTGCGTCTTTAGATAGCAAAAATCAAAAATTACTGCCTTGTGGGTAGTTTCGTGCCTTGGCGGATTGCAACAAATCTTTTCCAGGATTCCACGAATGAAAACAAAAATTATCCTTGCAATATTAACAATGACTGCAATCGGTCTGTTTTGTTGTGATGAGGGCAAGGAAAAACGAAAAATTAAGCTTACTGAACAAAACACTACCAGCCAGAGCGGCGAACGATTTACCTCCACGATCCATCTTGAGCCAGCAATTCGCCGGGCGATTGCCGTGATGTTTTTTGAAAACCGGACAGGCGATCAAAATCTGGAATGGCTGCAAAAGGGCTTGACCGAGATGTTCATCCGCTCGCTATCGCAAACCAGTTCGCTCTCGGTGCTCAGCACTGATCGGATTTTCGAGATATTAAAGCAAGCGGGGCAATCCGCCACTGGCCAGTCGATGGATATGGAATTGGCTGCCATTGTCGCCCGTGAAGCAAATGTGGAAGCGATTTTGACGGGCAATATCTCTCGCAAAGGGGATTCACTACAAATCAATATCCGGGTGCATGAACCCAACCACGGCAAAATTTTAAGACAGGAGAGCGTCGAGGGTAAAAACCTCGAGGCGATCTTCACCATGGTGGATGATCTGACGCAGAAGATTAAGAACACGCTGGCGTTGTCGTTGGAAAAGCAGGAACTGGCCAAAAGTATCGCCGATTTGTCGACCAATTCCCTGGACGCCTGGCGTCATTATGCGGCGGGCGTCGATTTCCAGCAACAGGCATTGGTCAATGAGGCTGTGGAGCAGTTCAAACAAGCGGTGGCAGCCGATCCCACCTTTGTTGCGGCTTATTATCAGCTTTGTTTGTGGTTGCTGGGGCAGGGTGAACGGGAAAAAGCTCGGGAATATTTCGATAAGCTAAAATCGTTGCGCTATAAGGCCACGCCGAAGGAGCAATATCAAATCGATCGGCTGGAGGGCAGTATCAATCGGGATCTGCGTCAAATCATTGACGCCTCCCAAAAGTGGCTCCAGCAGAATCCAAACGATATCGACGCCTATTTCAATCTGGGTGACATCTATTTTGCACTACAAAATTATGATCAGGCGCTGGGCTATTATCGATCAATCTTGAAAATTGATCCCAAATTTAAATTGGCGCATAACCAGATCGGCTATTGCCATGCTCGGATGGGCCAGCTCGATAGCGCGGTTGTGGCCATGAATCGCTACCAAGCCATTGCTCCAGATGAGCCCAATCCATTCGATAGCATGGGAGAAATCTATCTGAGTTATGGCCAATACCAGCAGGCGGAGCAAAGCCTGCGACAATCCTTGAAGATCAATGAGAATTTCCTCAACTCCTGGCTGGTGCTCAGCAATGTCTATCTGGAACAGGGGCAGCATCGCCAGTCCCTGAGAACAGTAGGTCAGTTTCTGACCAAAGCCGCAACCCCGGTCGCCAAAGCGGATGGCTATGCGCAAATGGGATTTATCCAGTGGCGCCAGGGAAATATGGATGCCGCCATCGACTATTTTCAGAAATTTGTCACAAATCGCCTCGCCTCCTATCGGGCAGCGACCTGGGTGTATGAGCTTTATCTGGAAAAAGGCGATAGCCTTAGCGCAAGAAAGTCATTGCTTCAAAATTATGAGTTCATTCGAGATTCCCTGGTCGCCAGGGAGCCAATCTTCATCCGGGATCTGGCCAATTTCAGTCTCTGGTACGATGTGAATGTGGACGAGACCATCGAAATTATTCAGCAGACCCTAGTGCAGACGACCAGTCCGGCGGTCCAGATGTGGGGCCAATTTTATCTCGCCGTGCTGTATTTGAAAACAAATCGGATGGCGGAATATCATAACATCGCCCCCAATTTCACTACCGAAATCACGGAGCTCATGAAAGACATTCGAGAAGTACCGTTTGCCCATGAGACCTGGAAAAGCTTCTGGTTTTTCAACCAATATGCTTATCAAGCGATTGCTGAGGGCGCTGCAAAATATGGCCAGTTGATTGAGTATTGTACCACGCATGACTTGATCCTTCCAGAAATGATTTTTCGACTTTTCCTGGCTGATTTGTATTTTCATCAGAATGATCGAATGAACGCCGAAGCACAACTCAAGCAGGTCGGCGCCCCTGAAGAAAATAAATGGCTGGTGATTGCACCATTTGATAATACCGATGGTTTTCAGAAAAAATTTCCCCCGGAACGAGAGATCAAACTGGATAAAATCTATAAGCACCAGGATGCGAAGCTGAACTGGCGGCATTTTGATGATGGTTTTAACGATGGTTATATCGACCTTAAGCAGATTTATTCAAAATATAATTGGTCGGTCGGCTATGGCCTAATCTATATAAAATCACCCGATCGTCGCCGGGCGCAAATCCGCATTGGCACGAATGATTCGGCAAAGCTGTGGCTCAATGATGAAGAAGTCTGGCGCATGAATCTCGGCAGGGATGCCATTTTCGACAATGATATTGTCCCAGTAACATTTGAGCCAGGGCTGAATAAAATTCTAATCAAAGTTTGCAATCGGATCAATGAATGGGGATTTTATTTTCGGGTGACGGATGAACAGGGGAGGGGGATTGCTGGAATTGACTTTGTTTCGGCGGATAAGGTGAATAGATAATCTTATTTATAATTACAAATCTAGGCTTCTGCAAAGTATCAAATATTGAATCATTTCGAAGAGCATAGCGAGGAAGTCATAAATACTCTTTAGAGTACCATCTTGAGTATTAAAGATTTAAGAGATTCCTCACTTCGCTCGGAATGACATTATTTTCTATTTCTTTGAAGTAGATGATAATGGAGAATGGTCATTCTCAGTCCTTCTGCTCTCGTCTTCGAATGTCTCGAACCCAGGAGGTGCTATCTACTAAATCATTTCGATCCTTCCAAATTCCGACCAAAAGGTCTTCATATAGTTTTAACCGTTTTGTCTTTTTTAAAAGTACTGGTCGTTGATAACGGATTTGAAGAAATGCGATAAAGTCGATGTCTTCCCGTTTGGCTTCGGCAGGCAAGCGATCAAATTGCTGTCAGGGGGGCCATTGAAATGGCATCTTCCAAGAATTCACCTTAAATCATATTCCTAATAATAAAAATTTTTTCTATCGCTTAACAAAGATATTATGATCCGATTATAGATTATTTGATATCATTTAATTTTTTTAGCTTTCTTCAACTGCGAGAGGCTTCTTTCTTTTTGCCTTCGAGTGTTCTACGCTGCTAGTAATGGTTAATAACGCCTTTTGAACCAGTTGTTGCAACTCGGCCCTCGCCGTCTCTTTAAAATCTTTTGCCGATAACCGTTCTCGCAAAGCTTGGTTAATCAGTTTTTCAGATCCCTGACCTTCAGGTGTCAGTTTTTGGAATTGTTCCAGAATGTCTTCATCAATCCGAATAGCATATTTTAAGATTGCAGCTTCAAACCGCTGCTTGCGAGCCTCAGTGCCTCGTTGAATTCTTGTTGTGGTTGGAGAATTCTCCTGCACAAAAGCTTCATAATTAAAATCTTTATTTTTGATAGTACTCATCTACCCATCTCCCTTTGGCATCAAAAGCAATGATTATTCGATATAGCGGCAAATCTTGCTCGGTGTAAACAATAATTAATAAGCGATCCCACGGCGTCCTGCCAACCCAAAGCCAACGATCCTCATATTTAGCTGGATCGGCTACTTCATATCCATGGGGATCATCAAAAGCAGACACGACTTCATAGAATTTGACATTATGTTCCTTCAATACATTTTTATATTTAGTTTCATCCCAGACGAAACCGATGTCCATTATCTGCTCCAAATTTTGTTATTGTAAATATACAACTTTAATTCCACCTTGTCAATAAAAAAATCCGACCAAATTTTTGGTTATAATATTTTAACATTGCTTAAATTTCAATTGACAAAGCCACTAACTTTTACTAAATTGGAACGTAGAATTTCCAGAAGCTTAAAATTCCTGGGCGTATACCATAGGCATGTCATCCATTGTTTCTTTATGATCAGAAATGGAGAATGATGAAACTTAGGCAGCTTCCTCTATTAGAATGAAGAAAGAAAAATGGCAAGAAAGATGTAATATGCATTTTTCAATAGAGTTTTGTATTGTCTATGGTTTTAAATATTAATTAGATAAATCAAGTGGTGCAATTATGGCTCAAAGCTCTTTCAGGAACTTGGCAGAATTTTTTGGTTCTACTGCAATGGCGCTTAAAGCTCAAGGGCAAAGAGTTCGAAATTTAATTGGTGATGCTCATTGGCAATCAGATGGGACCTATAAAGAGCGCCTATTAAAAAATGCCATTAGGGAAATTGTTCCTTCTACGTTTAAAGTTGGTGATGGCTTTTTAATTTATCAGAAAGATAAAAAACAAGAACACTTTGAAGTTTCTCGCCAGACTGATGTTTTAGTTTACGACGATAGATTTGTAGCCCCAATTTTTAGAGACGGTGATTTTGCCATCATTTTAGCTGAAACCGCATTAGCTGCAATAGAAGTAAAATCAAGTTGGGGTGATAATTTCAAACAGCTTGGTGATGGCATCAAAGCACTTCAATCAGCACATAAACTATATAAGCTAGCGAGAAAGGCTAATAATACAGATCTGTTTACCGCCTGCATCGCATATGAAAGTATTGCACCCTCTAATGTCCAAAAGAAACTTTCAGATAAGATAGCCGAGAAGATAATTCGACAAATAAAAAAACAATTTATTAAAGGTCTTTCAGAACTCTGGAGCATTGGCCCAGAAATAACTTTAGATGACCTGGGAAAAATCAAACATTACAAATTGGCGACAGGTCTTTGCCCACAAATGATATTTTCTCTAGATACCACATGGATGCTTGTGCCTGGAGAGGTCAATTCAGTCGATATAAAAAAATGGGATTGTAATTTACCTGTTGTAAGGCAAATTTCTACAATTTCACAGAACCAAAATAGTAAAGAAGTGAATTTAAACTTGCATTTATTTTTAAGTACATTAAGACATCGTTGCATAGAATGGCTATATTATAATCGAAGTGTTCCCGAATTTGAATCAATGAGAGCTCATCTTAGCAATATAATTTTCACTGATCAATATCCACCAATTTGTCATCCTTTTTCTTTAATAACTGAAATTGAAAAGGGGCATGAGATATTTCCGAACGTCCGTTTTCTAAAGTAATAGGTGATGTTTATAGTGGCGTCGGCAATTGCCGCTGATTCTCAATTTTTAAAATTGACTATCAAAATAATTGAAATTATCATTATTGAGAATGATCTATATATCTGATTGAGGTAAGAATATTTATGAAAATTAAAGTCTTTCTTTGGTTCTCATCACTAGTAATTGTAGCGCTTTTCGCTTGTGACCGAGAACCCGAAAAACGCAAAATCAAACTCTCCAACGAAATCTCCGCCACCCGCCAGGATCAAAAATTAACCACGACCATCCAGTTGGAGCCACAGGAGCGGCGTTCCATTGCCGTCATGTTCTTCCAAAATCAAACAGGCGATCAGAATTTGCAATGGCTGCAAAAAGGTTTGACCGAGATGTTCATCCGTTCCCTGTCGCAATCCCCATCGCTATCGGTCCTCAGCACCGAGCGGATGCACGAAATACTGGAGCGCACCAGCAGCGCTAAGACAAATATAGATCTAGATATGGCCGCAGTGGTGGCTAAAGAGGCTAATGTGGAGGCCATTCTGGTCGGCAACATCACCAAAAGCGGGGATGAGCTGAAAATCAACGTGAAATTAAAAGAACCAAACCAGGGTCTGGTGTTGAAAGAGGAGAGCGTCGAAGGACCTGGACTGGAAAAAATATTTGCGATGGTCGATCAATTGACAGAGAAGATCAAAACCGATTTGAACCTCTCGCTGGAATTAGCAGAGGCGAACAAGGGCATCGCCGAACTATCGACCAATTCGTTGGAAGCCTGGCGTTATTACACCGACGCCGTCGAGAATCTTAATCGGCTGTACTACAGGGACGCCATTGCCCAGCTCAACAAGGCCATTGCAATTGATTCCAATTTCGTCTCTGCTTATTTGCGTTTGGCAGGTTGCTACAGCCAGGAGGGCATGGTCAGCGAGGCATTTCAGGTCTTTGTAAAGTTGGAGCAGCTCAAATCCTACGCTACCGAACAGGATTTGTACCATATTGCCTTAATCAACGCCAGCTTGCGAGGCGATCTGGAAGCGGGAATGAAAGCCTATCAGCAGTGGCTGCAAAAACACCCTGACGATCGAGAGGCCAATTTCAATCTTGCTAAATTTTATGACGGACTGAATGACCGACACCGCTCCATGGAATATCTCAGAAAAACACTGGAAATTGATCCCAATTACAAGCTGGCGCTGAACCAGATGGGGTATGAGCATGCCTTTATCGGCGATCTGACCCAGGCCATGGAGTATTTCGACAAATATCAACACGTCGCTCCCGATGAGCCGAACCCGTATGATAGCAAGGGCGAAATTTATACCTGGTACGGCGAGTTCAAACAGGCAGAGAAACAGCTTAAGGCCGCATTGAAAAAGAATGAAAACTTCCATGTCTCGTTACTGCATTTGGGCTTGCTCTATCTTGATCAGGGGCAATATCAAAAAGCGCAGCAAGCGTTTGAAGAATATTTGCAGAAGATCAATGAGGGCAAATTGCAAGCCAGCGCGTATAACCTCATCGGCCAGACGAATTTGCTTTTAGGAAATAGAGATCAAGCCATTCAAAATTTCCATCGAGCCCTCCAAAATGATCCTCCGCCTATATCCGCCCTGGACCAATTGTATCAATTACATACCACCAACCATGATACGGCCAGCGCGCTCAAGATTGTTCAAGATGCGTATCAAAAAATGATCAACTTGATGGGTAACGATCCTCTTCGCAGTCAATACATTGGTTTTCTGTTCCTATACAGCATGACCTATGATATCTACATGGATGAGACTGCAGCCCTGCTAAGGAAAATCATTACCGAATCCGACAACCCAAATCTCAGGTTGCGAGCCAAATTTATGTTGTCTCAACTGTATTTGAAACAGCGCCAATTCGAAAAAGTCGGCCAGCTATGGCAGGACAATCTGGCTTCGGATGTCGTTGCCTTGTACAAGCTATCCCGCAACATCAATTATGATGATTTTTGGAAGTATCATGTCAATTTCAATCGGTTATTCTATATTTACCCAGCGGAGGGCATCCAACATTATCTGGCTAATATCCAATCGGCGCAGGAGAATGATGCCAGGTTCTTCGAAGTCGGTTTTCGCTGGCTATTAGCAGATTTATATTTTGAGCAAAGGGACACGGTTCACGGCCGAGAGCAATTGCGGCTGATCGGTGCGCCCGAAGAACGGCACTGGTGGGTGATCGGCGCGTTTGAAAATAACAACGGTTTTCTGAAGAAATTTCCGCCCGAGAAGAAGATTGATTTGAACCGGACTTACAAAGAAAAATCCACCCGGCTTCAGTGGCAGCCGGCCAACGATGGCACCAGAGATGGCTATGTTAATCTGGCGGTGCTGCAGCCGAGATCCGACATGGCGGTGGCCTATGGTTTGATTTATGTGAAATCGCCTGATCAGCGTGCCGCCCAATTGCGGCTGGGCGCCGATGAAGCCGTGAAAGTCTGGCTGAACGATAAGGAGGTCTGGCGCATGAATCGGATCAGAGGTGCTGTCATCGACGATGATGTCGCCAATGTCGCGCTCCAGCCGGGGCTGAACAAAATTTTGATCAAGGTGATCAATCGCTGGGAATCCTGGGGATTTTATTTTCGGGTGACGGATGAGAAGGGGAATGGCATGACTGATATCGAATTTATTGCAGCAGATCAAATAGGTT
The DNA here is from genome assembly GCA_034505795.1 of Candidatus Zhuqueibacterota bacterium. Classification (GTDB taxonomy): domain Bacteria; phylum Zhuqueibacterota; class Zhuqueibacteria; order Thermofontimicrobiales; family Thermofontimicrobiaceae; genus Thermofontimicrobium_A. The sequence goes on along the minus strand of JAPDQM010000034.1, from coordinate 8,935 downwards.
AGAAAATCCCAAATCTCAAAATACAAAATACAAACAAATTCCAATTACGAAAATTCAAATTCCAAACGTTCTGGAGTTTGGTCATTGAAATTTGTGAATTGTGATTTATTTGTTATTTGGAGTTTGGCATTTGAAAATTTGTTGAAAGAAACCTAATTTAAAAAGAAGATCAGTTTAGAATTATGTCTGTTATTGAAGTCGATAATCTCACCAAATACTACGGCTCAACCCTCGGCATCGAAAATGTCAGTTTCTCAGTCGAGCAGGGCGAAATCTTCGGCTTCTTGGGACCCAATGGTGCTGGCAAAACCACGACCATTCGTTTATTAATTGATTTGCTGCGCCCCAACAGCGGCAGCATTGAGCTATTTGGAACCCCAGTGAAACGAAATCAAGAGGATTTGAGGGAACGGATCGGCTATCTGCCAGGCGATTTCTCGCCTTACGGCGATATGAGCGTCGCCCGTTTTCTAAACTATATGGCTAAGTTTCGCTCTCGCCCGCCTGAACTACGAAAATCCCTGCTGGACAAATTAAAAATTACGGACTGCAACCTGTCCCAGAAGATCAAGCATCTCTCCCATGGCACGAGGCAAAAGATCGGGATCGTGTTTGCATTAGAACATCATCCTGACCTGGCAATCTTAGATGAACCGACGTCCGGACTTGATCCACTGGTCCAGGAAGCATTTTACGAGATTCTGTGGGAATTCCAGAACAACGGCAAAACCGTATTTCTGTCGTCTCATATTTTGCCCGAGGTGGAAAAGGTCTGCCAGCGAGTGGCCATCATTCGGCAGGGAAAAATTGTGGCGCTGGAAGAAATTCAGAAGTTGAAGCAGAAGCGCCCCCGCCGGTTGATTGTTGTCTTCAATCAGCCCATCGACGAACAGCCGCCAGCCATCCCGGAGGCACGCTTGTTGGAATGGACTGGCAATCGCTGCGTGTATCTGGTGGAAGGCAAAATACCCCAATTGCTACGTTCGTTGGCCAGGCTGCCGATTGAAGATGTGACATTCCCGGAGCCTGATCTGGAAGATATTTTTCTGGCGTATTATGCTGGAGCAGGGCATTGATGAAAGAAACCGTTCCGAAGGTTCTGAACCTTCGGAACGGTCGTTTTAGTTTTGAGGCCTATCATGCAGGAGTAGCCCGTTGATCAATCTCAATTATATTTGTAAAACCCTTCGCGAGCATGTGAAATTTTTGATCATGGCGTTTTTGATGCTGGGGACGCTGGAGTTCTTGATTTTCATGCTGGTCGTAGAAGCCGATTTTTTAAACATGGCTCAAATTTTTATTCAAAAATTTCCGCCCATCGTGCAGCAATATTTCAACGACCAATGGCTGGCGCAATTTTCCATCAGCGGCGCGGTCGCCTTTGGCTATAACCATCCGTTCGTGCTCATCTTTTTAGCCATCATAGCCATCATGCTGCCTGCCAGACATATTGCCAGCGAAATCGAAGGCGGGACGCTCGAATTGCTTTTTTCTCTCCCTGTCAAACGGCTGAAAATTGCCTTTTCATTATGGCTATTTTCTTTGTTCGCTTTGTTGTTGGTGATTATTGGTTGCTGGATCGGCACTTTGGTGGGAACGCTGGTCTATCCCCAGTTTTCCAATTTGTCTTTCTCCCGACTCATCCTGACTGGCATCAATCTCTGGCTATTGATGTTGACGATCAACGCGTATACTTTTTTCCTTGCTGCATATTCACGAGAATGCAGCCGGGTGACCATGCAAGCCGCTGGCATCACGCTATTTTTCTATTTTCTAAATTATATCGCCAGGCTCTGGCCGAAAATCGAATTGCTGAGACACACCTCGATTTTTAATTATTATCAGCCGCAGAAAGTAATGATGGGGCAGACCGCTTTTGGCGCTAATATCGCTGTCCCTTTAATTTTGATTATCGTTTTTATGATGCTAGCGTTCTGGCGGATGAATCGGCGGGATATCCCTGGATAGATAGAAGAAACCAGGGTTCTCAGAGAAACCTGGTTTCTTTCATAATCTGTTTGCTGCAAAGTTGCATGTTTTACTTCCGACTAATAAATTTTACAAGGCATTCTAATATGCAGCCGCTTGTCCAGAAACAGGAATAGAACTATGAAATTGAACGACGACCCAATTACCGTTTCGCTTCTCTAAAACCACAGTAAATCTTAATCCCTGCAGATTAACTGCTTGTCCCTGTGCTACTAAATCCCAATCCGCAATTTCTGAAAACCAGGTGGTATTACCATATTGGTTGACTTTAATTACTTGATCCTTTATGGTTACTTTAGCGTTTTCGATAGAAGCGTTTTGTTTTTCTATTATTTCTTTCAAAGCTTCCCAACCAACAATGCGATCGGCAGCATCAGTACCGAAGATCACCATATCGGAATCAAGTGCATAGATACTTGAGAATAATTCCAGAACTTCAGTTTCGAACAATTGTTCAAGCTGATCAACTACTGTTTTAACCTGTGCCTTTTCAGCTTCAAGGTCAACTTTCTGGGTTCAGGCAATCAAGCACAAAAAAACTATTACGACGAACAAAACCAATAAATTTTTTATGCTGACCTCAGATTAAATAATCAATATTTGATAACTTACTTTTTATGAACCTAAAGCAGTTATTTCGCCCTTAGCTTCTTTAATATTTCGACAGCGCCATTATTTTCAGGATTAAGCTGTAGTGACTTTTCATAATTCTCGATGGCAAGCTCGGTATCTCCATGCTTCATGTAGGCTTCGCCAAGGCTGTCATACACGTTGCTCGATTCTGGAAATAGATTTACGTTCAATTTAAAAACATCAATGGCTTCAGTGATTTTCTCCATTCGAATCAGCCGATAACCGACGCCTCCTCCAAACTGTAATGATGTGGAAAGGATTGATGTTCATGGATAATCTTCCAATGGTCTTTTACTTTTGCCAATACCGACGTAAGGACAAAGGGACTTCTAAAAGTTCTGTTGAGCTTAGTGGTTGCAGTAGCGTCGCCATGCATTGTTGCAATAGCAACTGTGGGTGCAAGAACAGCCACCTTAATTTCACGCACATCAACTTTTTGGCTTCGCAGATTATTAAAACCAATTTTCATAACTTTAGCTACTGAATCAAGTGATGGAGAGTATTCACCATTACCAGGGAAGCCCATATCATATTTATCACTGTAATAAGAAATCATGAGGTCAGCATTGACTTTCTTAGCAGCGGCAATTGACTTATTTATTAGAGCTTTTACACTATCTTCAATTGCAGACTGCTGTGCATTGATCGTGGGCTGATGAATTGGCAGATAAGAAATAAGTAAGCCGATTGAGAATAAAATAAAAAATCTGATTAAGCGTGACATAACTTTCTCCTTCTAAATTTGGTTAAAAAGTCATGACACTATTAATTTTTTGCCATTTTGCTTTACGTCCTTTTTATCACCTCCTCTCCAAGCATATTGATATTTCCGCAAGAGACGCTGCACTCATTGGTAGGACACTATTTTAAATATGGTTTAGAATTTGACTAATCCCTTCGTGAAAGCAGGCAAGCTACCGACCTGGCGCAGGCGCATGAATTGGCTTCAGATTCAAATGGCGATCGAAGAAAAAAACGTAAATGTAACCATGAGAGCATCAGCAATCATCAACCATGCGAATATTGCCCCTGCTTCCACCAAATAAAAAAAGGCGCCATTTTTTCCAAAAGGCGCCTTTCAAAGTTATCTAATCATGTTTTAGAATCAGACGAGGTTGTTATGATCTGAAATATTGCTGCGCAACATAATATTTAAATCTGATGTTGTCAAGTGAAAATTTGGATTTTTAAAAAAAGCGAATTAGTGTTTGTCTGAAAACTATAATATTTTGGAAAAAAGTGTCATTCCGAACGGAATGAGGAATCTGTTTTAAGCAAATACAGGACTTAAAGATTTCTCCCTTCGGTCGAAATGACACGAAGCTCTATTTTCGGACAGACACGAATTAGAAAGCAGGCATTGTTTAACTGTTTTTAACAGCTAAAAGATTGTCCAGATTGACAAAATCTTTCCAGCTTGAAATTATCAACCTTTCTTTGGCAGGGAAATTTTCAAACAATCGCAGTTGCTTGCCTTTGAGCTCCTGCCCATATTTTGCTTCAATCAAGTGACCCTTGAAAAAGAAATCCAGTTCAATGCCATTTTCATAAATGAAACAGGGACTATGCTGCTTAATTTTCAAATAGACCATATTTTCAAAAACTGCACCTTTATCCCGAAATCCAGTCACAAGGTTCTTCAATCCCACATCGCCTGCATAGAGCTTTTGACCCGACCGAAGCCGTTGATTCAATTTACCGCATCTTTTAATCGTATAAATCAAATAAGTCTCTCTGAAATACTCCATAAAACGACGAACGGTATCGAGGCTGATGCCCAGAATTTTGGCAACTTTATTGAGGGTGATGATCTTTCCCGCCCGCTCCATGAGCAGCCGAAAAAAATCTTTGACCAGCGCATTATCCTTGATGTTGTGAAATGCAATAATATCTTTGTAAATGATGCTATCGATCAACTCGGATAAATAGGTGATGTCCTGGGTGATCACATATTCTGGCAGTCCGCCGCTCTGCATGTATTCTAAAAAATAATTTTCCAGCAGATATGAATCGGCTGTTTTTATCTTTATCTTCCTGAATTCGAGAAACTCATCAAAATCCAGCGGCAGAATTTCAATGGTTCTTGATCGTCCTGTGAGATAGGCTTTTCGATCTCTCAAAATTGATGTAGACGAAGCGGAAGCGAAGATTTTCATATTCTCGTGATCATAAAAATCTTTCAACTCCCGATGGAAATCTTCTTTGGCACCGATCTCATCCAAAAAAACATAAACCTTTTGATCCAGTCCCAGCCGATGTGTCTTTCGAAATTCAGTAACGATGTCGTGAATCGAGTATTTCTCCAGACCATAAGCATCCAGGCTGACATAAAAGATAAATGGCGGCGCTGTTTTTTGAAGCAATTGTTCGATGACTTGTTTCATAATCGTGGTTTTACCGACTCGTCGTAGCCCAGTGATTAAAATTATGTCCCTCAGCTCCAATAGCCTGTTGAGATCGCTGGTATATTTAAGCCTGGGAATTGACGTGGTGTGAAATTCACCTTCCCACCAGGGATTGAGCTTGTAAAATATTTCTTTCATCTAACGATCCTATCGTTCAAAATTAGCAGACTATTAACGATGCCATCGTTCAAGCGGGATATAAAGATAGGGTATTAAAGTTAAAAAGTCAATAAAATTTTCGTCCAAATTAAAATTCGCTATTTCTGGGTGACGATGCCAATAGCCAATAGGATTTTTATTTCAGCAAGAATTCAAATGGGATAGTGAATCGGCACCTGCTGGATTAACTTTCGGCTTTCGAATCGGCTGACAGAATGAATGCCATGTTTCAGCGCTAATCCAATCGCCTGATCAAAGCTTCGGCCCACATTTTGTGGCTGATGCGCATCGGAGCTGATGACGATCGGAACGTTGTATTTTTTTAGCAGCCCAATAATTTGCTCTGACGGATAAATTTCGCCCACAGGCTTATACAATCCCGCCGTGCTGATTTCAACGGCCAATCCGTTTTGGGCGAAGCATTGTATCAATTCCTCCCATTGGTCATGAAAATCCAGGGTCGGTCGATAGCCGAAAATCTTGACCAAATCACAGTGGGCAATGATATTGAATAATCCCGAACGGGCCGCTTGTTTGAGCAATTGGATATATTGCTCGTAAACCTCGTTGACATTCCGCCTATCCCATTCAGCGATCTCGGCCCGATTGTCGAAATTCCAGTCGCCGAGAAAGTGGACGCCGACGATAACATAATCGAATGGATACTGGGCGAGCAACTCGCCAATTTGTCGCTCCTGGTGAGGGAAATAATCCACCTCAGTGCCGAGACGTATTGGGATCTGGGGGTATCGTTGACGAATCTGTTGGACATCTCTCACGTAATCAGGCAGTTCAGATAGCGGCATCGCCAGTTCAGGACGAACCCGATCGAGAAATGGAAAATGGTCGCTAAAGCCCATCTCTTCGAGCCCTAGCTGCAGCGCCTTTTCAACGTATTGGTACATTTCACCGGTAGCATGACCGCAGCGTTTGGTGTGAATATGGTAATCCAGCATATTGTTCCCGCCTCAATTTAATTTGATGGAGTAGTGCACTCTAAAAGTCCTTAGTTCAGCTAATGTTTCTAATTCCGCTAATTTGAACTTCAATAAAATTATTTATTGCCTGAACGAAAACCAGTAAAATTCGTCATTCCGAGCATAACGAAGCGGAGTTGCGGAATCTAATTGTCTCAATAAATTAATGGGTTGACCAGATTCCTCTACGTCAGTTGGCGGACGGGAATCCCCTTTTTAACTGAAGCTTAACTCAACCAAAAAACGAGATGCCTACATGCGCAGGCATGACAATTTATCCTGTTTCGATAATTTTGCAACAAGAACTAATTGGCCTAAATTAGCGAAATTCGCGGTCAAGTGGACTCATGGATAAAATCGCCCCTGTATCACTATTGATCGTTCGATGAGCCGATCAACGTTAGCGACGAATAGATATCCAGTGAAGTCGCCAACCACTGTAAATCAATATAGCTGTTTATCAACAAATAACTGTTTCTGGCTTTTAAAATAGCAAAAGATTCGAAATGAATCAAGCTATTTTTCTGCGAATCCTTTTCAATCGCTACGGTTCACTTAATAAATGAGTAGCAGGCCATTCTGCTTTTCAACTCACCCGTTGGACTGAATTCTGTCGCTTCAATTATGACGACCGTTCTCAAGGGAGAGAACATGAGCTCCAGAAAAGGTTGATGACCAAGAATTTTATTGCAAAAATGGTATCTTTTTGTTATCTTAATTTGTTGGTGGCCTGATCCCTTCCTCGCTTTTCATCCGATGAAGATCATGAATTTGGTGGAGACTGGAAAAATGTCAAAAAAGAGCCTGCGAATTTTTGTCGTTTTCCTCATTATCATGTTATTGGTCTACCTGCTAGTTGCCGTTTTTATCCCCAACATAAAATCTGCTCGGTCCCATTCTTCTGGAGAAAATGCTGTGGACGGTAATCCAGAGACGCTGCCTGCTGAGGTTGCTCCGGTCATGGTGGAAGCCAGACCTTCTCATCGCGGGGATTTAATTATTCGGGTTGCTGCATCTGGGCAGGCCGAAGCTATCCAGCAAATTACCATCATCCCCAAAATAAGTGGTGAAATAGTTGAGCTGCCGATCTATGAAGGCAAGCCGGTAAAAGTCGGAGAACTGTTATTCAAATTGGATGACCGCGAGCATCAGTTGTCGTTGAACGATGCCAGACAAAAGTTGTTGAAAGCACGCTCAGAATTCGAAATTCAAAAGCTTGACCGTAAAATGCTGAGTCAAACGGTGGATTCATCTGCTGCCAATCGCTTAGAGCGGCTGGAGCGGGAATGGCAAAAAGCCAACCAGCAATATCGCAACGGACAACTCGACGAAGCCAGCTATCAAAAGATCTGGCTTGACTACCAGAGCGCTCAAATCCTGCGCGGGGTACGTCATGAAGAAATGGTGGCCAGTCGGACTGGCTTTTCTTCGGCGCTGATCGAATATGAACGAGCGCAGGTCAATCTGTCTTATTGTGAGGTTAAGGCACCATTCTCCGGCCAAATCGGCGACCTGGACATCCGGGTCGGACAGTATATAACAGCCGGAAAGGAGTGCTGCAAATTGCTCGATCTGTCGAGAATCCGAATTCATGTGGGGGTGCTGGAAAGCGACATCCAACATCTGGTGATTGGCCGCAAAGCCACCATCGAATTCCCAGCCCTTCCGGGTGAAAAATTTGAAGGTAAAATTGTCACCATCAATCCCATGATCGACCCAGAGCAGAAAACCTGTCGGGTCACTGTAGAAATGTCCAATCCGAACCATCGCATCCTTTCTGGCATGTTCGCCTATGTAAAAATGGATGCCCAGATCTACCACGATCGTCTTTTGGTCCCCCGCGAGGCAATTTTGACTCGCGACCAGCGAACCTTAATTTTTGCGGTCCAAAAAAATGACGAGGGCAAGCTGCTAGCTAAATGGAATTATGTGGAAACCGGTTTAGAAAATGATGAATATATCGAAATCCTGAATACGAATTTTCCATTTCAGGCTGGCGACCTGGTCATTACTTCAGGTCATTACACCCTCGCCCATGACGCGGAAGTGAAACTATTAAATGATGATAAGTAAGTTGGGCGATTGATTTGGCAACTGACAGTTGTTCAAAAAAATTCTCGCTCATCGCTATCTGCGTGATCGGGGGTCCAAGGTTTTTTGTAATAAGATTCATCCCAACAAGATTATTCAAAGTAAACTGGATGCACATCAAAAACGAACACCGAACTACTAATCTAAAATTGAGTTGATTATCGAATGAATCAATTACCTGATGACTCAGCCTGGACTAGCCAGAACCAAGAAGACCTGTAATAGCTAATTTCTCAAATAAAACCAATTTTGCTAATCAACCAAATGGCGGATTCGCGTAATTCGAATAATTAGCGGAATTCGCGGTCAAAGTATTTTTGCCCGATGCATTACGATTTTACCATCTAAGAACTAAATATCCAATTGCCCATTTACAGAAAATTCAAAAGATAAAAAAACAGAACAGAGCTGAACATAGAAAAATGCACATCTCTCAACTCTCAATCGATCGCCCAGTCGCCACAGCCATGTTTTTCGTGGCCGTAATTCTCATTGGCATCATATCGCTAATTCAGTTACCCGTTGATCTGCTGCCCGATCTCTCCTATCCTCGTCTCACCATTTGGACCGCAGCGACCGCAATGGGCCCCCGTGAGGTCGAAGAAATGATCACCAATCCCATCGAGGAGGCGATCGGAACCGTTGCCAATATCCGGCGCACCTATTCGATCTCCCGCAGCG
>JAPDQM010000033.1:0-34201 GCA_034505795.1 Candidatus Zhuqueibacterota bacterium | reverse complement strand
CGAATGAATTCATTGCGCCTTGGTGCCTTAATGGCGATTGCGAGAATTCACTTAGTGGCCAGGCTGCCGTTGCGACAAGCTCCACATTGCCGCCTTGACGGTATTCTTCATGAGCATGATAATCGTCATCGGACCAACTCCGCCCGGCACAGGTGAAATGGCCTGCACCTTCTGGGAAACGCTCTCGAAATGCACATCCCCGACCAACCGATATCCCTTCTTGGTTTCGGGAGCAGTCACGCGATTCACGCCGACGTCAATGACAATAGCGTGGTCATTGACCATATCAGCCGTGATCACTTCCGGCCGGCCCATCGCGGCCACCAGAATATCGGCCTGTCTGGTGAGTTCGCTCATGTTTGGCGTACCCGTATGGCAAATGGTAACGGTGGCATTTGCACCCGGCGCTTTGCGGACCAAAATATTCGCCAATGGCAGACCCACAATCTGACTGCGGCCGACGATAACTACATGCTTCTTTTCAGGACCAAATCCGCTGCGCAATAGCAGTTCTTGAATTCCCGCTGGCGTGCAGGGCAAGAAGCTATCTTCACCCATCATCATGCGTCCCCAACTGAGCGGGTGAAAGCCATCGACATCTTTCTGCGGCGGTATGGCATAAATGACCCGGCGCTCATGTATGTGCGGTGGCAACGGCAATTGCACCAGAATTCCATGAATCTCTGGATCACTCCCCAGGCTTTCCACAATTGAAACCAACTCTCCCTCACCGATATCGGCTGGCAAGCGATAGCTTCGCGTCAGCATCTTCAATTCGGCGCACATCTTTTCTTTCATTTGCACATACGTGGCCGAGGCAGGATTCTCGCCGACCAATATGGTGGCCAGCCCAGGAATCACCCCTTGCTGCTTGAGATTGTGAATTTCTTCAATTAATTCCAATTTGACCTGATCGGCAATTTTTTTGCCATCAATAATCATCGCTGCCATAATCCACTCCGTTGGTTACAGGCATAAGAAGCCGTTGTATTTTTCTGGCACACCCATCGGCGGCGTTGACAGTGATTACCACACCGGCAAACCGCAAGTCTGAATCCGCCGGCTGGTATCGCTCGGGCATTTGCTGGATGAATCGCCGGGTGGCGATCTCCTTTTTCATTCCAATCACCGAATAATAAGGACCGGTCATACCAACATCAGTAATATAGGCGGTACCTCGATCCAGGATAGTCTCATCAGCCGTCTGGACGTGGGTGTGCGTTCCGATTACGGCACTGGCCCGGCCGTTTAGATGCCAGCCCATGGCCATTTTTTCCGCTGTCGCTTCCGCATGAAAATCCACAATAATGATTGGGGTAATTTTGCGCAAGCGATTGATTTCTTCGGACACAGTTCTGAACGGACAATCGATCGCCAGCATGAAGGTTCGCCCTTGAATATTAATCACACCGATTTTGATGTTTTCAAGCAGCGTAACAATCGTTGAACCCTTGCCGCTGGTCCCTGGTGGATAGTTCAACGGCCGCAGAATTTTCGGATGGGTATCCAGCAGCTTATGCGTTACCACCCGTTCAAAAATATGATTGCCACTGGTGATCACATCGATACCGCACTTGAAATATTCGCGTGCCACCTCTTCTGTCAAACCCTTGCCAGCAGTGCCGTTCTCGCCATTGGCAATGCAAAAATCGATCTGGTGTTCAGCTTTAATCTTCTGGAGCATCTTTTTGATAACGATCATGCCTGGCTTGCCGACGATGTCGGCAATAAATAGGATATTTAGTAGCTGTCCGTTCAAAATTTAATCCTTACTCTAATGATGGCTCAAATCGGGCTGTCCAGAGCGACCAGTCACTTCTCGCTCGTAACGGCTATTTGGCATAATCGACTGCTCGATATTCACGGATCACTGTTACCTTTATCTGGCCAGGATACTCCATTTCGTTGTGGATTTTTTGTGAAATTTCAGAGGCGAGTTGATCGGCCATGGCGTCATCAATCTGCTCATGTTCAACCATCACTCGAATCTCGCGTCCAGCTTGAATGGCATACGTTTTCACCACACCGCTGAACGATTCAGCCAACTGCTCCAATTTCTGCAATCGCTTCACATAGCCTTCAAGCGTTTCGCGCCTGGCGCCAGGACGGGAGCCGGAAATGGCATCGGCAGCCTGCACCAGGACGCTGATCGGTGAAATCGGATCCACATCTTCGTGATGGCTGGCAATAGAGTTGATGACGATGGGGTGTTCTTTATATTTTCGGGTGATTTCGGCGCCAATTTCCGTGTGCGTGCCTTCGGTGGTTTTGTCAATCGCCTTGCCAATATCATGTAGCAAGCCCGCGCGCTTGGCCAGCGCCGCGTCCAATCCCAGATCCGCAGCCATCAGTCCTGCCAGAAAAGCAACCTCTTTCGAATGTTGCAGCACATTTTGTCCATAACTGGTACGGTACTTCAGCTTGCCCAATAGCTTCACCAGTTCCGGATGCACATTATGGACGCCGGTTTCCAGCAACACCTGTTCCCCTATTTCCTGTAGCGATTCCTCCATTTCTTTCTTGGTCTTTTCGACAATCTCTTCAATGCGAGCGGGATGAATGCGGCCATCATTTATCAGCTTTTCCAGCGCCAATCGTGCGATCTCCCGGCGATAGGGATCAAAACCCGAGAGGATTACGGCTTCAGGTGTATCATCGACAATCACCTCAATGCCCGTTGCGGTTTCAAATGCCCGAATATTCCGCCCCTCACGTCCGATGATTCGTCCTTTCATTTCATCATTGGGCAAATTGACCACCGACACAGTCGTCTCCACCGAATGGTCAGCGGCGGTTCGCTGAATGGCCTGGATGATGATCTCCCGCGCTTCGCGATTGGCATTTTGCCGGGCTTGATCTTTAATATCTTTGATAAGCTGCGCCGCCTCCTGCTTGGCCTTATCCAGAAGATTATCCATCAAAATTCGCTTGGCTTCTTCGCTGGAAATGCCGGACAATTTTTCAAGCTTTTCATTCTGCTCTTTGATTATTCGCTCCATTTCCGCTTCCAGTCGGGTAACCCTGGTTTCTTTTTCGGTCAGCGATTTCTCCATCTGGTTTAGCTTTTTTTCTTTATTCGCCAATAGATCGACTTTGCGATCCATGTTCATTTCCCGGCTGGCTAATTGTTTCTCTAACTTCTGGAGCTCATTGCGACGCGACTTGGTCTCATTTTCAAAGTTCTGTTTGAGTTTAATCCACTCATCTTTTACTTCCAACAATTTTTCTTTCTTCATGGCATTGGCCATGGCTTCGGCATCATTAATGATTTTCTCAGCCATCTTTTCGGCATTTGCGATTTTGGATTGGCCGATCTTCTTGCTGGCCAGCCAGCCACCAATAAATGCGCCCACGCCAACAATCACCATGATGATCATAAAATATATTTCCATTTTGCCTCCATTTCAAATTTGTTTAAAAAAAAATCCCTATTTCCAATTGTTGCCGCGCGCAGCTTGCCATTTTTATGTCGCTGCGTTGCCTGCAATACAAACTGCAGGCAAAAGCAATGCGCCACAACAACACTGAAAATAGGGATTTTTGAAACAGTAATGACTTATAGCTGGATGCTATTCAAACATTCGTCGAGGTCGTGATTTAATTTTTGAATACGAGCGTTGATCTGATCATCAGTTACCACGACCATGCTGCGCTCGCGTTCTTGAAACAATTCATCGGTAATATTCAAAGCAGCCAAAATGGAAACCTTTAACGTCGAATCGATCGAAATGTTTTTATTGACCTCTCTCATTTTGCTATCGACATATTTAGCAACTTTCTTGATATACTCGACATCGGTATTCCCTCTGATCGGATATTCGGTGCCGTAGATATTTACTTTGAGAATGTTATAGTCATCGCTCATCGGACATTACTGTTTTATTTAAATAAAAATCTTTCAGGTTTGCAGTGACGATTACCTCTGCGACTAAATCCGAGCGCTCAAGCGCTTTGCAACATCTCCAATTTTTCGAGCATCTGCTTTATTTTAACTTTGATTTTTTCCTCTCGTTCCCGATATCCTTTAATTTGATCGGATGCATCACCATCACTATGCGGCTGCCGTTTCAACCATTCAATGGTTTGCTCTTGCGCCTGAATCTGACTGCGCAAAGCATCATTAGCTTTTTTTAGCTGCTGATTCTCGGCCTGGAGCTTCTTGATAATAAAAATGGCCCTGGCAATTTTTTCTTCCAGTTGCTCCAAATCAGTGACCGCCATGGATATTCTCCGACAGTTATTCCCGTAGCTGAGCCATTAGCCTGGATTTCAGAAATTCCAGAATCTGGCTAATGTCGGCATCTACCTCTCGCTCGGTCAGCGTTCGATCCAGAGAATAGAAAGTAAGCGAAAAGGCAAGGCTTTTCTTGCCCGCAGCAACTTGCTGACCGCGATAGAAATCAAACAGTTGTACCGATTTGAGATAATTGGCGCCAGCCTCCCAAATCGCTTGCTCCACCACAGCCACGGGATATTCCAAATCGATCAGTAAGGCCAGATCGCGTTTGATTGGAGGGTATTTTGGAATCGGCTGAAATTTTCGATCCCATTCATATCCCTGCCATAACGCTTCATAATCCAATTCCGCTACAAATATATCATTCTTCACATCCAGCCTGGCGAGAATTTCCTGGGATAGTGCACCCACAAAACCAATTGATGCATTATTTAGAACAATTTCTAATGAGCGATTATCCAGAAATGCCCTCTGGCTACGTTCCAAGGCGCACTTGGTGAACTTCAGTTTTTCCAGAAACGAAAAAACATCACCTTTCAAATCATAAAAAGTTGCGCCGCGCGGCTTTTCCAGCCAATGATTGAAGCGGTTCTGCCCTATTAGAACCAGGCCAATCCTGGCCTGCTCGCAGTGCCGAGATTGCGCAGGCTGATCCCAATAAAAGATATTTCCAATTTCAAATAACTTTTGATCATTAACTAATCGGTTTTTATTCCATTTCACAGTCGACAGCAAACCCGGCACCAAGCTGGGACGAAGTGTATCCAGATCTTCGCTAATCGGATTTTTAATTTGAACGCAGCTCGCTGGAGAAAATGGTTGCGCCCATTTGTGATTCAGCAGGCTCAGCGTAATCACTTCATGGTAGCCCAACCCGGTCATGATCTCCCGCAACAGATTATTGAATTTCTCGCGTCGATTTTCCGCGGTCAGCAGTGGAATGGTTGACAACCGATTTTCCTGGATGCGATCGAAGCCATAAAGCCGAACCACCTCCTCGATCAAATCCACCTCTCGTTCGATATCGACTCGAAATGTCGGTACTTCTACCGTCAGCAAATCGTCGTTGCGCTGAACTTTAAATTCAAGCCGTCGCAGAATGGCCTCGATTTCAGCGGTGGGAATTAAAGCACCTAAGAGATGTTGCACCCGCTGGACCCGCAGCGAGATGGTTCTCGGGGGCACTGGTTGCGGATAGCGATCAACGACACCCGTAGCAATCGCGCCACCTGCCAGTTCAGCAATCAGTTGCGCCGCTCGATCCAGGGCATATCGCAAACCATTGATATCTACGCCGCGCTCGAAGCGTTGCGATGAATCGGTCGTAATCCCCAACGTTTTCGAAGTTTTCCGAATATTACTTGGGGCAAAATAGGCACTTTCTAATAACACCCGCCGAGTTGCGGCAGTAATTTCGGAATTCAAACCTCCCATCACGCCCGCCAGCGCCACTGGCTTTTCAGCGTCACAAATAAGGAGCGTCTGATCGCTCAGCGTATGTTCTTTGCCATCGAGGGTGACAAATTTTTCACCTGTTCGCGCATGACGCACTACGATTTTTTGTCCCGCCAGTAGGTCATAGTCAAACGCGTGCAGCGGCTGGCCCGTTTCCATCATCACAAAGTTGGTGACGTCGACCACATTATTGATGGTGCGCAATCCCACTGCTTCTAATTTTTCAATCAGCCAGCGTGGCGAAGGACCAACCGTAATTCCATCGATGTAGCGTGCCGTATAACGGGGACAACTGGAGGGGTGCTTGACCTCAATTTCGATGACATCGGAGATATTTAAACCAGCAGATTCATGAAGCTGCAGTGGTGGTTTGTGGATCGGTACACCATTGATGGCGCCGATCTCTCGGGCCACACCAATTACGCCCAGGCAATCTGGACGATTGGTCGTTAGATCGATATCCAGAACCGTCTCACCGTGCCCTAAGAATTCCTTTAGACTTGATCCGATCGGTGCCCCGGCGGGCAACTCCATGACGATATCTGCCTGATGTGAAAGCCCCAATTCTGCCTCAGAGCAAATCATTCCCGGGGATTCCACTCCGTGGATGCGTGCCGATTTTACCGTCTGGTTTTCTGGCAACCGACTGCCTATTTTAGCCACGGGCACTTTCAACCCCACGGCAACGTTGGGCGCACCACACACGAGGTCCAATTTTTCCTGACCCAAATTGACCCGGCAAATCGTCAACGTTTCTTGCGTGGGATGTGACTGGATCGCCTCGATCTGTCCAATGACAATACCATCGAACTGAAATTGTGTTTCAGTAACATTGCCCACCTCCAATCCCACCGTTGTTAATCGCTGTGCCAATTCTTGTGGGGATTGGGGAAAATCAACATATTTTTTTAACCAATCAATGGTAACTTTCAAGGAAACCCCGCTCTGCTTTGGACAACGTAGCTGTTTGGTCGTTGCCTAAAATTGATTTAAAAAACGAAGATCGTTTTCATAAAACGTTCGGATGTCATCGATTTGGTATTTCAGCATAGCAATCCGCTCGACCCCCATGCCAAAAGCATAACCGGTATATTTTTCTGAGTCGTAACCAACAGCATGAAATACAGCGGGATCGACCATTCCGGCCCCGGAAATCTCCAGCCAGCCGGTACCTTTGCAAACCGGACATCCTTTGCTGCCACAAATAATACAGGAGAAATCATATTCGGCACTGGGCTCAGTAAACGGAAAGAAACTGGGGCGAAATCGGATTTGAATATCCGAACCGAACAATTTTTTGGCAAAGGCGCTAATAACTCCCTTAAGGTCGGCAAAAGTGATCCCAACATCGACACAGAGCCCTTCGACCTGATGAAAAACCGGCGAATGAGTGGCATCGGGAGCATCTTTGCGATAGCATTTGCCAGGGGCAATCATCCGGATGGGGGGCGCCATCCGTTCCATGGTTCGAATCTGAACCGGCGACGTGTGGGTTCGCAGCAATAGTTTGTCTGTGATGTAGAAAGTATCTTGCACATCCCGTGACGGATGATTTTCGGGAATGTTCAGGGCCTCAAAATTATAGTAATCACTTTCTAATTCCGGCCCGGTTTCTACCACGAAACCCAGGCTCATAAAAATAGATTTAATTTCATCAAGCAACAACGTAATTGGATGTTTGCTGCCCAACCGCGCCGGCACTCCTGGTAAGGAAATATCGAAATCGTCGCTGGCTTTCGTCCTGCGGGTCAGCTTTTCGGCCTGCTCATCGATCCGTGTTTGCAGGAACTGCTTCAAGGCATTGAGTTCTTTGCCCAAGCGCGGACGATCGGCATTCGAGGCCTGCCCCAGCAAACTGAAATAATTCGCCAGCTCGCCCTTTCGCCCCAGATAGGCAACGCGAACACGCTCGAGGTCTTTGTCTGACTGGATAGTCGTCAGATCGGCCTCAAATTTGCCTTTCAGTTGTGCCAATGCTGCCAGTATCTGTTTGAGATCCAGTGCCATGCCCTGTCCTGCGTGCCTAAGATGAAACGTAATGAACTAAATTTTCAAAGCCCTTCGGATCGTTAACCGCCATATCTGCAAGAATCTTGCGATTGATCTGAATATCCTTTTTCTTCAATGCATCCATAAAGTAAGAGTAGGACAGCCCATACAATCGCGCTGCTGCATTGATGCGGGCGATCCACAATCGTCGAAATTGACCGGGTCGTTTTTTCCGATCATGATAAGAATATTGGAGCGCCTTTTCAACGCTTTCCTTTGCGGTACGCAAGATACGACTTTTGCCGCCGAAGTAACCTTTGGCAGCATTCAATATTTTTCGGCGTCGCCGATGCGATGGAACACTGTATTTTGATCGAGGCATTTTCTCTCCCCATGAACTTATTAAGCTACAATTAATTTCTTTACTTTGCGCATGTCCGTTGGATCCACCAACGCTGACTTACGCAAATTTCGCTTTCGTTTTCGTGTTTTGCTTGTTAAAATATGACTGGAAAAGGCATGGAAACGTTTTATCTGTTTGGAGCCAGTAAGCCGAAATCGCTTTCTGGCGCCGCTTTTGCTTTTCATTTTGGGCATGCTAATTTCCTCGCACTATCGTTATTTTTTGATAAACGTGATGATCATGTTTCGGCCTTCAAAATTGGGGCCGCTTTCGACGCGGGCGATATCTTCCATCAATTGCACGATTTTCTGGATAAGTTGTTCGCCAAATTCGCGATGCGCAATCTGGCGTCCCTTAAACATCACGGTGATCTTTACCTTGTGCCCTTGCTCGATGAAGGCCCGTACATGTCGCAATTTAAAATTAAAATCATGTTCTTCTATCTTCGGGCTCAGGCGTATCTCTTTAATCTGGATCGTGTGCTGTTTCTTCTTGACCAGCTTTTCCTTTTTGCCCAGCTCGTACTTGAATTTGCCAAAATCGATAATTTTGCAAACGGGCGGATCAGAATTAGGAACGATTTCAACCAGATCCAAGCCAGCATCTCGTGCCATGGCATTGGCTTTGGCAATGTCGAAGATTCCTAATTGCGTGCCAGCAGCATCAATCACTCGCACCCGAGGACTGGTGATTTGCTCATTTACCCGGATTTCCTTTTTTTTAATGGCTTACCCTCCAGATTTAGTTATGATAGTCCATTGCTGCATTTTGGCGTTATGTCAGCGTCTTTTCTTGTATCTCCTTTTGTAAATGATTGGCAAAATCGTCGATAGTAAATTTTCCAATATCTCCAACTTTCCGTTTTCGCACAGCCAGATTTCCGGACTGCACTTCTTTGTCACCCAGGATAATCATATAGGGCACTTTTTGTACTTCGGCTTCGCGAATCTTAAAGCCGATTTTCTCATTCCGATCATCCAACTGGGTGCGTATCTGTTGTGCTTGCAGCGCTTGCTGGACGCGCTCGGCATAA
Organism: Candidatus Zhuqueibacterota bacterium; assembly: GCA_034505795.1. Taxonomy (GTDB): domain Bacteria; phylum Zhuqueibacterota; class Zhuqueibacteria; order Thermofontimicrobiales; family Thermofontimicrobiaceae; genus Thermofontimicrobium_A. The sequence goes on along the minus strand of JAPDQM010000033.1, from coordinate 25,084 downwards.
TCTTGCTGCGCATCTGTAATGGGCAGAATCATCACCTGAACTGGCGCCAGCCAGATTGGGAAGGCACCACCATAATGCTCAATCAAAATGCCAAAAAATCGCTCCAACGAACCCATCAGAGCCCGATGAATCATGATGGGCCGATGATCTTTGCCGTCCTGTCCCCTAAAGCTAATATCGAAACGCTCCGGTTCATTAAAATCAACTTGAATGGTAGTACATTGCCAGGCTCGATCCAGGACATCTTTGATTTTGATATCGATTTTCGGTCCATAGAAGACGCCTTCGCCGGGATCGATTTGATAGTTCAGTCCTTTGTTCTCCAGCGCCTGCTTCAGCGCGTCAGTGGCCAACTCCCAATTTGCCACTGTTCCCACAAATTTGGCCGGTCGTGTCGACAGATAGATTTCAAAATTAAAAAACCCAAAGGTATTCAAAATGAATACCGTGAAATCCAGGCATCGGCTAATTTCATCCTGCAATTGATCCGGCCGACAAAAAATATGTGCATCATCCTGTGTAAATCCACGCACCCGCATCAAACCATGCAACACGCCCGATCGCTCGTAGCGATATACGGTTCCCAATTCTGCCCAGCGGATCGGCAAATCGCGGTAGCTGCGTCCCTGGCTCTTATAGATCAAGAGATGAAAGGGACAATTCATGGGCTTTAATTGGTACTTCACATTTTCCATCTCAATGGGCGAATACATGTTTTCAACAAAGAAATCCAGATGCCCACTGCGGCCCCACAAATCCAGCCGTGCGATGTGGGGCGTAAATACCAGTTCATAACCGGCTTTCAAATGTTCATTGCGCCAGAAATCTTCGATGGTCTTACGAACCAAAGCGCCTTTGGGGTGCCATAGAATTAAGCCGGCGCCACACTCATCCTGAATGCTGAACAAATCCAGTTCGCGACCCAATCGTCGATGATCCCGCTTTTTGGCCTCTTCAAGTTTATGCAGGAATTCGTCAAGCTGCGATTTTTGCGGAAATGAGACGCCGTAAATACGCTGCAACATCGGCCGCTTCTCATCGCCTTTCCAGTAGGCGCCTGAAATCGCCAGTAGCTTGAAATGCTTGACCATGCCGGTAGCTGGCAAATGAGGTCCAGAGCAAAGATCAACGAAATCGCCTTCCCGATAGATACTGGTGCTGTCGGTCAATTCTTCGATGTGCTCGACTTTGTATGGCTCCTGCCGATCGGTAAATAACTGAATGGCAGCTTCTTTGGACAACTCTTCCCGCACGAATGGGAGGTTCTGCGCTACAATCTCTTTCATCTTGGCTTCGATCGCGTCCAGGTCGTCTGGGGTCAGCGATTTGCTGATTTCAAAGTCATAGAAAAAACGATCTTCAAGCGCAGGACCGAAGCCGAATTTGGCTTCGGGATAAAGCTGTTTGATGGCATGGGCCATGATGTGCGCACTGCTATGCCAGAACACATGCATGCCCTCAGGAGTATCATGGGTCACAAAGACCAAGCGGCCGTCCTCATTCAGGGAACGCGTGAGGTCGATCAAACGATCGTTGAATTTTGCCGCCACGGTTTTGCTAGCCAAGGACTGGCTGAGCTCCCGAACAATTTGCATTGGGGTAATACCAGCCGGATACTCTCGAACATCCCCATCGGGAAAAGTTATTTTTAGAGACTGCATGGTTACTCGATCAAGCCTATTTTCTGTCTAAATACGAGACAGCCGAATACTGCCCATGCTGCGTCTGGCAATTCGGCTTTCTCAATTTGTCTGAGCCTTTGGTGATGCAAGCCCGATTGGAAGTAGCAGGATTTTCCCGCGGATAAAAGGGAGACTCCAACCACCTTTTCCGTCATAGTGGGCGATACTGGAATTGAACCAGTGACCTCTTGCATGTCAAGCAAGCACTCTAACCATCTGAGCTAATCGCCCATTGCATTGCCGAGCTTCGATAAAATGAAAAAAGCGTGCCCTAAATAAAGCGGCTCGCTTTGACCTTTATTTACAGCACGTGGTTGATTAGAACTGCTGTTATCCTGTGCCGAGGGCCGGACTCGAACCGGCACGGATATCAAATATCCGAGGGATTTTAAGTCCCTTGCGTCTCCCTATTCCGCCACCCCGGCGAGACCGGCATCACCTGAGGCGGCGATCGGAGTCGAACCGATGCATAGAGGTTTTGCAGACCTCCGCCTTAGCCACTTGGCTACGCCGCCTAAAAATTGAGCGGGAGACGAGGGTTGAACTCGCGACCCCCACCTTGGCAAGGTGGTGTTCTACCACTGAACTACTCCCGCTTTTTGGCGTGCTAAATATACAAATAAATTAAAAAGAATGCAAGACTTTTTTTTGAGCCAATTTATTTTTTCTCGTCTTCGTCCGGTTCCTGGCGCAATCGATCCAACACCCGCTGCCGCCGCATTTGAATTTGTCCCCGATTTTTTTTATTCAATTGAGACAGCAGCAGAATGCCCAAACAAAGCAAAATTACAATGGTCAATTTCATAATAGCTATTTTTCTTATTGTCTAGCCAATTCTCTCCGGCTTAGGAGGCAAGATAGAACCACCACGCATCATTGGCATCGGAATCACGATTAAGCAGATGTATTACTTTATTGCAATCATTGTCCATTATGATACAATCCAATGCTATCAGGCAATTTTCTGCATCCAATATTATCAAGCAGCTATCTCACTTTTGTTTATGGTATAAAAATTGCAAAAAACCACATAAATCAAAAAATGACAGTGTACCGATTTTGAAGGAGTCAATCACATGCCGCCAATTCATTTAACCGAATTGATTATTACCTGTGAATCGTGTGGGAATGTTAAAAAATTCCGGATAAATTCTCAGGACGATTGGGAAACGATCTTTCATAATTTTAAATGCGAAAATAATTGTGGCCGCAATCTCTATAGCTTTATTACCGTTGGCAAGGTGAACCGAGTCGCAGCACCGGTCCAACTGAATTATGCTCTGGCCGTAGCGCATTAGTGTGTTATTTTCCCAACTCCCCTAATCTCTTTTTTGCAGGCTTGAAATTTCCATCCTTGGCCAGGGCTTTTTGATACATTTTTTTCGCTTCATTCAATTTGCCCGCTTTTTCTAATTCCAAACCTGTCGAAAAATACTGAATCACCTCGAGAGAGACATCGCCTTTGCTTAGCGCGTCTTTTTCGCTCGCGGTTAGTTTCACATTGAGGTCTTTGGTAATTTTTTCATTGAGCTTTTTGATGCTATCAAACACCTTGCTCACTTTGTCGGTAACTTCTTCGGCTTTGATGGTGACACCTGTTTCCACTTCGACAATGCGAAGATCAATGCGTATTTTCTCACCAAATGAAACCATGTAGCTACCAAACACCAGGTAATGGGCACCGAGAAGCTTTCCCACCTGCACCCCAGCCGCCTCAGAAATCAATCCACTCTGGCTAAGTTGCATTTCCTGGATGATGGCATTGATTTTTTGTCGCTCGACCAATTGCAAGCTTTGCACCTTGCTCAGCTCGGTTATCATAATTTCCGCCAGGCCAGACGACAAGGCTGCATATTTCTCCTTGTCGATCAGGCTATTGTTAGAGAAATCCAGGATAGCAATAGTTTTTGTTTCGCCACGCAATTGAGTGCTCATCAGAAATAGTGGCATCATAAATATCAAGAGGAAAACCTTGCGCATACGAACTCCAAAAGTTAATTGTTAAATTTCCATTGGGTGGTGATGTAAAACTCAGTACCCGAGTAAGATCGGTTTGCTGCATCAAATTCACCGTCACCAAAAAATATTTTGAACGCCATGGCCAAAGTAAAACTCTTGGAAAGGCTAAGTTCATAGCCGAGGCCTCCGCCGAACAGATCAACCCAGCCGTGGCCTAATTCATTCTCGACATACGACCGTATTTCTCCCTGCACATTCAACAATAGGATGTCGGTGAGTTGAATTTTGGTGCCTCCTTCCAGCTCTCGCTGCGTAATATTTGAATTCTTGGATTCCAATGCCAGCGATTGCCCATTCCAGCTCTCATTTTTGCCGCGATGACGATAGCAAGCTCGCAGCCAAACCTGTCCAAAGGACACCGGATAATAGACACCAACTTTAGCGGAAACTTTGGGACCAGCAGAAAAAATTTCTGTGCTATCCATTACATCGGCAGTATAATAGTTGAGCAAAACATCCACGTATGTCCGCAGCTTATTCGACGCTGCATAATCGAAACCCAGGTTTATGCCGACCTGATCACCGGGATCGTAATCGAATTGTTGTACCGTGCTGAGTTTGTAGCTGCCGCGATACACGTAGTTCAATCCGAGGCCGAGCGTGAACTGGTCATTGACCGGATAGGCATAGGCAGCGCCTGCGCTGAGGGTCAATCCCTGACCGAATACAGGCAACTGAAATTTGAAGGCATACTGGCTGAGCAGCGAGGTCATGACCATTTCCGATGGGCCCAATTTGGTTTGACCAGTCGGAATTCCGATGCCAGCGCTGATCAGCGTCCGCTTATCGCCCAGCCGATAGCTCGCACGCAACCAGGTGTCTGATAAGCCAGACAGGTTATAATCTCCAAAACGAGACCAGGCCGGCGAATGATTGAGCTGCAAGCTCAGATTCTCTCGTAGCGCATAGTTCAACTCCAGCGGAAACGTCCCCTCAGAAATCGGATCGGACAGACTTTCAATATTCCATTTTTGGATGACGATTCCTGTTTTTAGGAGGCCTCCTTGCGGTGCCGCAATGATGGGCATTGAAAAAATCATTAAGAATAACAGAACTGGCAATTGTCGGTTCATCTTTCGCTCCATGTTAGTTGAATCATTTCATGAATGGCGAACGCATCTGCCATAAATCAGCAACCGTGTTTATTTGAACTGGCTCCGGTAGCGCATGATGCCATGGCCATGGCTGCGTGGTACCGGAGTTAGGATTAAGTGACCGATCGAGCGATGACTTTTGAAGCATCACGAACTGCGACGATCATTCACGTCCGCTTCGACCGGCCACGATTAACTCTTCAAATGCATCTCATTTAATCAGCAACAGCTTTTTAGCTGCTACGTGGTTCTTTGTCTCCAATCGAATGATGTAGAGACCTGTAGCGACAGGCACTCCCTGATTGCTGCGGCCATCCCAGAGCAATTTGTGATGTCCACCTCGCAGCTCTTCATCCACCACGGTCTTGACCAATTGGCCGAGCATGTTGTAAATTTTGATAGTCACTGCCATTCGCTCGGGCAAATTAAATGCAATGGTAGTGATGCCATTAAAGGGATTGGGATAATTCTGAAATAGCTCAAATGCCAGCGGCGTCAATGGAATATCATCGGCATTTTGCTGCACGAATTCTTCGCTCCCAATTACCAATTTATATTCATGATGCACAGGCGTTCTGGCAACTGGCTTCAGCGATATGGTGGCCTGATCGAGCAGATTAATTGCACGATCATTAGAGAGATCGAGCAAATAGGCCATCCAGTTTTCAGGCAACCGGGTGACGGGCGCAAATCGGAGCCACAAATTATCAGCAGGACTATTCAGCGAATAATCCACCATTACATCCCAACAATAGCCATCGGCGCCAGTGCGGCGTATATCAACAGTATAAGCGCCCTGATCCTGCTCTCGCTGACGATGGTCGATCCACAATGACACATATTCGCCAATGGGTGGCACCTCCAACAAGTCGTATGGATCATAGCCATCCAGCGCATATTCCGCAGTTCCGAACAGATTTTGATTATCGATATATTTTCCGCAACGCAAATCAGCCGACATGAGCCAGGCAATGTCTGGATGCTGCGCCAGATAGTCCTCGGCCAGTTGATAGGCTTTCTGGAGGCTGGTAGCAGTCACCGCTTTGGGCGGAATGATAATGCTTCTTTGGACCATATCGCCATTCCAGACGAAGTAGCCTTCCCAGGGCAAAAGGGTTGCTACATTGTACATCCAATAGACCGAATCGGCGGTTACCCGGTAAATAGGCGCTGAAATGAGCGCCGAGGTTTTTTGTACGTCAGACCATTTCACCGGATAAGGGAATGGATCACCAATCATGTTCCAGCCTGGCGTCAAATTGATCAGGAAATTGTTATTCTCAGGAGAATAGCCTGTGCCAGCATCGAAGCTTTTCGGCTCCTTGGTAATTAACCAATACGCTTTGCCGCGAGTAAAGCCATGAGTTGGTTGCCAGGCAGTGCTATCATAGGCCAGATAGGCAGTATCCGATTGCTGCCATTCAAACAGGCGCCATTTATTTGGATCTTTAGCTCCTAGATCATCGCCTAATACGTCGGCTACTGCCGTGCTATCCAGCGTATACGGCACGGAAATCATGCGGTGCACCTTTGGAGCGGTCGTTATGGTCGCATTCTCATGGGGAGTTTTCACCTCCAACCAGCCGTAATCCAGACCCGTTGTTGGGTATTGCACCGGTCCATAATTGGTTACCAATGTCAACCGATATTTCAACCCCCGAATCGAAACTGAATCGCCCGGAAAGGTCACCTTAAGCGGTGAACTGATGAATGAATCGGGTTTCGCCAAATTTTTGGTACGATAAATATCGCTGCCACCCAGGGCATATTGAAAACTGCCGGAAATGATTTTAAACGGCGATGGGAATACATCAAATGTCAACGTGGTGGCCTGGCCCTTGCTGGCACTGACCAATGGCACATGGGCTAATGTGGCCACCTGCGCCATAGGCGTGGGCACCGTAATCGTATTCTTAATCTCTAATTCATCGATGGCACCGTAAAAGGAGTTGGATACTACGGTTTCAAGCGGATTGCCCCCCAGATAACAACTACTCAAACCCGTCGGATTGCCCTGAAAATAACTGGTTGAATCCACCAGGACATTGTTGACATATACCAGAATTTTGTCATGCTTGTACTGAGTGGAGACAAAATACCAGGTATTGGGGTTGAGCACAAATTTGGTGACGAACTCACCATCATAATAATAGATTCCCAGTTGCATAGTGGGGCTGACGAACAACCCCATGCCATATTGGCCAGTGCCCCGGTTGGTCAGGATCGTCTGCGTGTACGACCTCGCTGCGTAACAATTCAGCCAGAGCTCGATGGTTTTGGGAACGTTATTCAATGATGTAAATAATTGCGCATAAGAATTGCTCTGACCGCTAAATTGCATGGCCTGGCCGATGACACCTCGTACCCAGGTAATATTATGCAAAATTGCCCGCTGCCCATACGGTGAGCCATCGTAAATCGTATCCTTACCGCTGGGTTCAAAGTTCCATTTTGCCATCACCGAATCGAGACCCGCAAGCCCATATTCTCCATTGAACCAAAATCGATTATCCAGCGAATCCGCTGCCGGTGTCGGATATTCTTTGCCATTCTCGCCAAAATACCACCAGGTGGCATCAGGATCCAGCCAATTCTGGTCGCCTCGCTTAATTCGGTTCACCCCATCGATGATCAATTCACAATCAAATGCTCCATAAAGATCCACCCGGTTCCAAACCATAATCGCAATTCGGTTTCGGCCTAATTTGAGATATGATTTCACATCAAAATTGAGAATATTCCAACGTTCATGCTTAGTCGAATTCTGATTCAATACCAGCGTTCCATTGATATACAAATTAATCTGGTCATCGAAGCAAATATTGATCTTCGCCGAAGCCGGGTACTGCGAAAGATAGATGTCTTTGAGGAACCAGGCACGATCCGGGCCATCGCTCAGCACGTCATCGGTGTGCGGATTGGGGCTAAAGATCTTCCCAAAGGGTGCATAGCCATTTTCCTTCCAGCCATAGCTGGCAAACTGCTGCTGGCCCACATTTTCGGTAATCCCGTAGCCATCCAGGTATAGATTGGTCTGCGCCTGGTATTTGTCATTGGAAGAAATCGTCACCGTCGCATTGTGGTAGCCGGTATTTTGCGGCCGATAGACCACCTGCACAGCGACGCTATCTTTTGGGCGCACGCTCACCTGATTGTTGGCAACATAAAAATGGGGGCTGTTGACTGCGAAATTGGTTATTTTTAGCGTCGAATCTTTGGACGAATTTATAATCCACAGTGGCTGACGTTTGGTAACTCCTATCAGCGTGGTTCCGAAATGTATTGTCCCTGGCCGCGCGGCGATTCTGGCGCCATTGTAAATAACGCCTGTGCCCTGCAATCGCACCTTTTTTTCGGGACGGGTTGGATCATTGCTCTTCAACGTCAATTGCGCTGTAAAATTGCCTGATCGCCCTGGGGCAAAGATGACGGTCAGATAGTGCGACTGCGTTGGATTGACCACAAACCACCGTTCCTTAGCAGCAAATTGGGTATCGTTTATGGCCACTTCGAACACTTCCAGATTCTGCTCGCCCAGGTTGTGGACCACCAGGGATAGCGATTTGCTTGCACCCGTCAATACGGACCCGAAATTCAGTACGGTATCAGATAGGGCTATCTGTTGGGGCAAGGACTTCCGGCCAATGCCGGTCAGCTTCACAATGACTGTACCATTTTTCGGATCATTATTGATGATCAACAGAGAATCCTTGTAGGTAGCCTCGGCTTGCGGAGTGAAAGTGATCTGCAGCGTCTCGCCGGTTCCTGGCGAAACTTGAAATGCCGTTTTATTGACTTTGTAAACCGAATTGGTGGTGCGGACATTAGAGATAGACAAATTCTTTTCGCCCGTGTTACCAATCGTCAAATTCAGTGTACGACTATTGTTCACCGCCACCTGTCCATAATAGAGACTATCCACGGAAACTACAATTTTTTGGTCGTAAAGCGCTCTACCTTTGCCAGTCACAGGCAGCAGGAGGCTATCAGCAATGGGATCATCGCTGATAATGGTCAGCCAGCCAGAGAATGTTTTCACCGAATCCGGACTGAAATTCACACCTACCTGTCGACTGCTGCTCGGTTCCAGGCTAAAGCTGGTTATCTGTGGCTTAAAATGAGCATTGCTGGTAACAATTTTGTTAACCGTTAAGAGTTTATCACCAAAATTACTCACCCAGAAATAGGCAGTGGTCGAGGTATTGATACGCACCTCTTTGAAGTCCAGGCCTGCGGGTGAGACGGCAATTCGCTGTTGCAATGCTCGTCCTGAACCCCGCAGTGGAATTTGGATTTGATAATTTTTGGGATCGTTGCTGTAGATGATGGCGCTGCCGCGCACCTCGGCCGTATCGCTTGGCCAAAAGGTGATCCGCAGAACTGCACTCTGGTTGCCACCGATAGTCACCGTGTCGCGAGAAGCTTTAAAACGTTTATCAGTGATCGAAATGTGACTGATTCTGAGGTCCAGATCACCCAGATTTTGTAGCGTCAGTTCCTTTACTGAGCTATCGCCTAATTGCACCTTACCATAATTCAATTCCTCTGGATAATAGGCCAATTGGGGCTCTCTCCAGTTACGACCGCTGCCTGAGATCGGCACAAACGCTACGCTGGAGTCGGGATCGTTGCTGCTAACCGTCAGCACCGCATCGAATGTATCCACGCTCATCGGCTGAAAGGTCAACGTCACCGCCTGGCTGGCACCGCGTTTCACAGTGAAAACCGTGGGCTCGGCAGTAAATTGATTGTTATTAACCAGCAGATTGCTCACCTGCAGATCCTTCTCGCCGCTGTTCCCAATGTACAGATAATTCGTTCTCCTTTGACCCAGCGGTACATCCCCAAAGTTCACGCGACCGGGATAAAATGTAATCTGCGGCGCCAATAGCTGGCGAGAATAACCCAGCAATGGAACTGCAAATCGAGGATAATTGGGATCATTGCTAAAAATATAGCAACGAGTATGGAATGTATCTACCTGTTCCGGATGAAAATCAACCGCAACCCAATTGGAAAAGCCCGGCGACAGAGTAAACGAACCGCCACCCCGGATGGAAAAGGCCTGACCGCCTACTTTAATCGAATCGATTTTGAGATCCATTTCACCATCATTCCGAATCTGGATATTTTGCGTCGTAGTAAGGCCGATTCCTACCTGGCCAAAAAAGAGACTATCGGGCACCACCGCAAGCTTCTGCGGCTGAAGATTGCGGCCAACGCCGCTCAGCAACACCAAGACCACTGGCGAGTCCGGGTCGTTGTTGTGAATACGCAGCGTATCCTGGTAGCTGGTGAGCGCCGACGGGGCAAAGTTCACGCTAATAGTCCGATTCGATTGCGGTGGAATCTGCAAATTCCGTTCACTAACCGAGAACACCGACTTCTGATTGGTGATGTTTGATATCACCAGATCCTTCTCACCGGTATTGGAAATCATCAAGCCGTAATTCGCCTGTCGGCCAATCGCTATTTCACCAAAGTTGAGGCTATTGCTGGATAATTGAATATTTTGATCCCACAATGTGCGACCACTGCCCGTGAGGATCACATATTTATAAGTATTCCTGGGATCATCACTGGTGATCACCAACGTATCCCGATAAGCACGGACCGCTTTTGGTGCAAAAGTGACCAGCACATATTGGCTCTGCCCAGGATTTAGAGCAAAACTACTAATGTTGGTGCTAAAGCTGCTATCGCGATGGGCAATGTTTTGAATCGTTAACACCGTTTCGCCAGTATTGCGAAGCCACAAATACTGCGAGGCCGTGCGACCAATGGCTACGGTCTCAAAATCCATGTTTGTAGCGTTCACATATATTTGCTGTGGTAATGGATAACGGCCACTACCCGTTAGACTAAGTGTGGGCGTAACCGGATCGTTGCTGGTAAAATAAATTTGAGATCTAATCTCGCCGATGACATTGGGAGTGAAGGTCACATAAATCCAGCGATACTGGCGCGATGGCACACTCACTGCTGTTGGATTCACCGAATAAGCGACTGTCCCCTGCGATAAACTGATTTTTGAAACTTCAAGCGTCTGCTCGCCATCATTGTAAATGCTAAACGACATGGTTCTGCTTTGGTTCGTAGCCACGGCACCAAACGTCAATTGCTCAGTGCTGACCACCATATTGGCGGCGGTAAGATTACGACCACTGCCGAAGACCGCAACGGCCACCGTGTCGTGTACGGTGTCATTGCTAATAACAGTGATCTTGCCGGAAGTCGTATCCGCCTTATCGGGAATGAAGGTCACCGATACCGATTGGGATGTACCAGGATAAACCGTAAAGCTGTTCTGATTCAGACGAAAACGCTGGTTGCTTGAGGTCAGACTGCGGATATACAGTGCTTCCTCGCCCGAATTGCTAATCCAGAAATACATGGTCTTCGCAGTACCCACGGCGATCTGACCAAAGTTCAATTGCTGAGGCGTGACAGCCATAGTTGCTGGAATGGAATTGCGTCCCGTCGCGCGTACCGGCACGCGATAATTGGCCACCTTCGGATCGGAACTGTTGATGACGATTTCCGAAAGCACCTGTCCCAGCCGCCGTGCGTGATAGGTTATCAGCACATAGTATTTTGAATAGGGCGGAATGGCAAAACTATTGGGATTGGCGGTAAACTGGGTATCCGCCGGCGTGATGCTGTTGATTTGAAGATAGGCTTCTCCCCTATTTTCAATTTCCAGGTAGAGTGACTTTTGATGGCCAATGGCCACCGAGCCAAAATCAAGTGAATCTGGATGAACCGCGATTTTGGAGACGCCGGTCTGCAAGCCCGTACCTCGCAAACGTACTTTTAAATTCTCATGCTCAGGGTCATTGCTGCTCACATTGAGTGTTCCTGTAATCGTCCCTGTTTGAGTGGGGCGAAAAATAACCGGAACAAACTTACCCTTTTTCGCATTCAGCGTAAATCCAAGCGAATCTGCTGTCGTAAATTGAGCATTTGTGGATGTAATTCGAAAAACTCGTAGCGGCTCATAACGATCATTATTGAATATGTAAACGTGTTTGGTTTGGGCATTGCCCAGGAAAATCGAATCAAAGATCAACGAATCGCTATCAACGGTAATTTTGGGGGTAGTGGGATAGTAACCCTTGCCGCTGACCGTTACTTTCAATGAGTCGTTCTTTGGGTCATTGCTCAGGAACAGCAAGTGTTTTACCAGCGAATCTTCGTTCGTCGGAATGAATTCGACCACAATATCATGAGCTCCGCCCGGCGAAACTTGAAAACTTGTTTCGCTAACTTTAAAATGATTGTCATTCGGAACAATATTATGCACCCGCAATAACGCATTGCCGAAATTTTGCACTCGGGCGACGCGCTGCTTGCGATAGGTTTGACTGATTTTAGTGGTATCAAATTGTATGGCTTTTACCGCGATTTCTGGAAAACCTGGCGTGACCGATTGAAAATATAGCTGGGTCAATTTCTGCGCCTGATGTATGGCATACACCTTTAATGTGGGATAATGAGGGTTGTAGGCAACTCCATTTCTAATAAACTGGTAGGTACTATCGGCCAACAGCTCTGTTGAATAGTAGCGGCCATCTCGGGGATCATATAAGTTCAAGCGGTATTTTTTGTTTTGTGGATTACTGACATCAAACCAGATCACCTCTAAAAAATTCTTTTCGTTGCACAGAAAGCTGCATTCGCCACCAATCTCGATGCTATTTAAGGCCTCTCCATTCAAAGCAAATACTCGCAATTGCTGCTGGCTGGCCAACGTGTCTTTTTCGAGGATCCACACTCGCTGATTCACATCGTCTGCATAAATTTGCCGTTGCACATTTACCGGCATTGCTCGTTGTGAAAAAATCTTTTCATTGACCATAAAGGACAGGTTCGATCGGAGCACCGAATAGCGTGCAGTATAGCTATCATTTTGTTTCGTTTCAAAAACATACCAGATGTGATTGCTGTCATCAATAGCAATGTCGGTATTGATCACAAAATTTTGGCGACTGATGTCTGTGGGTTTGAGAGTGTTCTCGCCATTTCGGTCATACCGAGCAATTCTGGCCACGCTCTCGCTCCCACCGTTGTAATAGGTATGCCATGACGCCCACATGTTGCCATTTTTATCCTGTACCAATTTAGGAGCAAAACAATTTCCAGCAAAAAGTGTGGAATCCTGCTTTACTTTTCCGGTCGAATCATAAATGACAAAATAACCGCCGCTGATTCCCTGCAAGGCAACCCAGACATCTCCTGTGGAATCATTGAGCGCAGCTCGAATAGAATTGTATTCGGGCTGGGGACGTTTGGAACTATAGCCAACAACTTGTTCGCTTTTGTAAATGTAGCCCGTGTGATGATATATTTTCAAATAGATCGGCTGTTGCTCACCAGAGGAACGAAAGTAGAAACACCACACCTTGCCGTGATTATCAACCAACACATCTTCATTGAACGTCGCGCTGCGATTGGTCAAAATCTGCCAACCATTAACCGGAGGGAAAATATCACTACGGGTATCAAGGGCAAAGACATTGCTCAATTTCGATGTGTTGCCAGCAAGGGCAGGGCCGTTCACCAGTGTGATGCTAACCCAAAGGATGAAAATGAATAGCGGCCATTTTGATGCTTTCATGTTTGCCTCGTTCAATTGAATTCACTTCTGGTTAAATTTGACTATTGTGCGATTCGAAAGCCAAGGTCATAACTTTTCGTAGCGGGGGTTCTTTTTTCACGCACAGCACAGGGCAGATAGGCTTCCGATTTATTCCACGCGCCGCCGCGAATGACTTTTTCGGTACCACTTTGAGGTCCCGGCGGATTTTGCGCCGGCGATTGCGAATAATAACTATCCAGATACCAATCCTGGCACCATTCCCAAACATTGCCTGCCATGTCGTTGAGTCCCCAGCCGTTGGCTAGAAACTTGCCGCCCGGCAATGGGCCACGACCATTGGAAAAATTGGGCATGAGATTGGTGAATTCACCCGCATAGTCCCGATAATTGCACCGATTGGATGGTGGATCGTCGCCCCAGGGATACAGCTTGCGATCCAAATTGCCCCGCGCAGCGCGCTCCCATTGCGCTTCCGTTGGCAGATGGTAGCCATTTCGAGTGGCATTGAAGCTCCAATTGGTAGTATCATAGCAAGCAACCAATCCCAACTGTTCGCTGAGCCAATTGCAATAGCGCACGGCATCATACCAACTGATGCCAACCACGGGATAGTCCGGATAAGCGAGAAAATACCCTTTCGGGGGCTGATTATTGCCGCCCTCGGGTGGATAGGCTCTTCGGGTCATATCACAAAACACTTTGTATTCGGCATTGGTTACTGTATTCTTGGCAATGCCATATTCATTCAATGTGATGTTATGTCGCGGCTGTTGGTCATCCAGACCGGTGCTATCGCCCATCCAAAAACTCCCTCCTGGAATCGACACCACTTGCCCCAATTTCAGGTCACTGGCAGTCAATTTCACCCGGAATTTTTGACCGTACTGTTCTGGATAGTCGTTGCCAGCATCCCAAACGATGTGCTTGTCAGAACCGGGTCGGATACCAAAACCGTAGTCGCCACTAAAGCTGCGCGCAGGCACCGTGAAGGTTTTGCCGCTATCACTGGAGACCTGGCCGTAAACCACCAGATCATCGTTTTCTGCGTCTCTGACTTTATAATAAATATCAACCAGCAATGAGCCTTCTCGCTGGGCGACAAAAACGGTGTCAATAACCGGACTTTGATTTTGTGCCACCACGTTACCAATAATAATGAGCCATAGCAAGGGTATTAGTCTAATATGTTTGCGAATCATCGAACCTACTCCCATCTATTCACTCCAGTGTTAAAAAATGAAATTAGCACTTTATTGTTAGCGATTGGGGATTAGCGCTGGGGGCGCTGGCGGTGGATCAAGCGGGCCAGTGTCCAGCCAATCAGAATCCCAGAACCATTCCTGGTTAATGAGGTCTAATGCCCCATTGCGGGAATCATTGCCTGGGAGGTATCCTAGCTCAAGATTGGCGGCAATTTGGTGTAACCGATATTCTGTACCAAGCTCGGCAGCCATATCAACGCGGTTGCCGCTCGAGCTACGGGCAATTGCCAGGTGCATGGTCGAAAATGTCCCCTGCTCGATAGAGTTAAAGGCCTCAGTGACCTGAAACATGTCCAAGGCCAGTGAAAAATTGGGATCGAATCGAATGGCTTCGGCGAAATGCGTCTGTGCAGCATCATAATCACCCAAATCGTATGACTCCAGGCCCTGGCAATACGCCCTGAATGCTTCAAAATTGCGGGTGGCATAACGACTAATTCTGGCCTTTTCACCAGGAGTTAACTCAATATTCATCTGATCGAGAATATCAAACACAATCTGTTTCTCAAGATCAAATATCTGTTTCAACGCGCCGTCAAACTCTTTGGATTGAAAATCACCCTGGGCCGTTACGTCAGTTAACTTCGTGGTAATGGTCAAATTTTGACCAGCTTTGATCGTAAATGCACCATTCACCAATTTCCTGGCCTTCAGCAGCCGACCCATTCGTGGCACAACATTATCGTCCAGCAAACCGGATTGCCCCAGGCGCAACTCTTCCACCAGTTTCTGAATATAAACGCGCTCCAACACTTTCAGACGACTCACCTGGGATAGATCGGTGATCATCATTTCAGTGAGCCCCTTGCTCAAAGCATTCCAATCGGCCTCTTCCATGACATTGACAAAATAAAGCACAGCCAGCGTACGTTGATCGAGCTGCTCAGCGCCAATTGCATTTTCCGTTTGAAGCGCCAGTTGTAATCGTTTTTCAATTTCTTCTTGCTGGTATTGGCTGAATTTCGCTTTGAGAAATTTATAGTAGGGCGATTGCGGTGGCAGAACGCGATGATAGGCAAACAGCTTGCGCGCCAGGGATTTTTTATTCAACATCTCCAGATTCATGCCAGCATAAAAAATTGCGCAGCTATTTTGTCTATCCAATGACAAAATTCGCTTGCACAACGCGAAAGACTTCTTGTAGTTGGCTAAATTATAATAAGCGATCATGGCACCGGTCAAGGCCCGAACATCGCGCGACATGGTCAGTGAGCCATTGAGCTCAGCGATACGAACATACTCTTTCAGCGCGCTTTGATAGTCTCTGCGCTCCAGATACTTGTCTGCGACCATGTACTGATTTAATGCGCAACCAACCAACAATAGGCTGATTCCAAGGATAATGAATTTTGTTTGCACAGAAATTCCTTTCCCCTTATGATGAATTGCTGATTCAATAGCAACCGCAAGGTTGAGCGTAAGCTATAACTTTTTTTCAGGATTATTTTGAGGGTCAAGCTGTCCATTTGTCTCAAATAGAAACAGGTGTCTTCCTTTTTCCCCCAAAGAAGGAAGGACGGTTCAAGTCATCGAAGTCGGCGATTTGAAAACATTTCAGATTACCTCAGCATCCAAGGCAGTTCTTTTTATGTCTAATTCGCTTTAAATCGCTCCAATTAGACTTCATCAAATGCAGCGGTCATCACCCAAAATGAGTTGTGGCTTCCTGCTGGGTTCGCAATAGTTGATTCTGGTTTATCAATCGCCTGCCGCTTTGGTTAATATTGGCTAACAATCCATAATGCAGAGCAACAAATATTCCAGCAATCAGGATATTGCAATAACTCAATTTTTTCATTGTGGCAGCGGTTCATCCCCAAAACGAGCGGCATTTGAATCTTTCATTCCAGGCCTAATAGCAATGGTATTTTGGGCCGCGGCGTGAGAGCCATTTCCGCTTGCGAATATGGTTACTTTAAACCTGAAATTGGCAACCGGCAAAAAAAAGCTTGACTGCTGAATTATTTTTTGATATGTTTACAGGTGTTGTTGATCATCAATCCCGTTATGAAAGCGAACATAACCATGATAATCGGCCTTACTGGCACCAATGCCGCCGGCAAAACTACTGTACTGCAATACCTCCAATCAAAGAATTTTGAAATTCATTCCCTTTCCGATGTGCTGAGGGATGAATTGGCCAAATTGAACATAGCGCCGACGCGTGAAAACCTGATTCGTATCGGCAATGAGCTTCGACAACAATACGGGGCTTCGGTTCTCGCCGATCGCATCAAAACTCAGCTCCGCACGTCTCGAGCAGCGATCGATAGCATTCGGAATCCTGCTGAAATCCGGTCTCTGCGCCAAAGCGGCAATTTTTTTCTCATCGCAGTCGATGCCCCGGTAGAACTACGCTATCAGCGGGCAAAGGATCGCAATCGCCTGGAAGGTATCGAGAGCCTGGACGATTTCATCCGCTGGGAAAATCTCGAAAAAAGTCAAAAATCCACCGAGCAAAATATCCCAGCCTGCATCGATCAAGCGGATTTCAAAATAGTAAATACTGGCACCCTGGAAGATTTGCGCAAACGGATCGATTTCATCCTGCAGCAGATTGACAACCGACCTCGTCCATCCTGGGATGAGTATTTTTTGAAAATGGCGTTTTTGGTGGCAGAGCGATCGACATGTTTGCGGCATCATGTAGGGGCAATTATCATCCAGGATCGACGCGTGGTCACCACTGGCTACAATGGCGCGGCTCGCGGTATTGATGATTGCCTCAAGTTAGGCTGCTTACGCAATCAGTTGAACATTCCTTCCGGAGAGCGACACGAGATTTGCCGAGCAATTCATGCTGAGCAAAATGCAATTATTCAAGCTGGCGTTCATGGCGCAACCATCGACGGCGGCACTCTCTATTGCACCCACAGCCCCTGTATCATTTGTGCCAAGATGATTGTCAACGCAGGTATCAAACGAGTGGTCACGTGCGGAACTTACCCTGATGATTTTAATCTGGTGATGGATTTGTTTCAGCAAGCACAGGTACAATTTGATCGCATCCCTTGCCCTGAAATGGAAATCTCTACGTTACCATGAGCATCACAGCCATGGTTTGCGGAGCATTTCTTATGGTAAGCCACTAAATAACCCTCACAGGCAAAATGTAGACCTCAAAAATTGACCATTTCCATTGCCCCAAACGTATCGGTGCGGAAAGCGGCATCGTTTTCAAAACAGATGGCAGAGAAGATCTAGCAGATGCTCAAAGGGGTCGAAAAAGAGCAGGCGAAGCAATCCAGTCAATTTTAAAAACCCGTGGATCGCTTCGCCTTACTAAATGGATAGGTATCAATTACTCTTGTTTTTTATGGCGAACGTCATTCAATTGGGGCCACTTTCTATTCCTCGGCCATGTGGGGATATGGGAAATCCAGCGGCGGCACGAAGTTTTCTTTGATGGCTCGCGGTGTCATCCAGCGCTGCAAGTTGATCATGCTGCCGGCTTTATCATTGGTTCCCGAAGCTCGGCTGCCACCGAACGGCTGTTGTCCCACTACGGCACCTGTGGGTTTATCATTAATGTAAAAATTACCCGCTGCATGAGTCAGGATTTCGCTGGCTTTGATGATAGCCAGACGATCCTGGGCAAAAATCGACCCCGTCAAACCATACGGTGACGTTTCATCGCAGAGGTGCAATGCCTGCTCGTACTCTGCATCTGGATAGACATAGATGGTCACCACGGGCCCGAAAATCTCCTCTTGCAGCAATTTGAATTTTGGATCATCGGTGAGCACTATGGTCGGTTCAATAAAATAGCCGCGTGAGTCATCGTAGTGGCCACCCGTAATAAACGTAGCCCCAGAGGCAGACTTGGCATAATCGATATAGCTGGTAATTGTCTGAAAAGCACCCTTGTCAATCACTGCACACATAAAGTTGGTGAAATCTTCTGGCGACCCCATTTTAATTCGCTTTACCATGGCGACTAACCGTTCCTGCAACGGCTTCCAGAGACTGCGCGGAATATAAGCCCGTGAAGCGGCGGAACACTTTTGGCCTTGATATTCAAAGCCGCCGCGCACAATAGCAGTTGCCAGCGCATCCAGATTAGCAGAAGAATGGGCAAAGATAAAATCTTTGCCTCCAGTTTCACCGACAATGCGGGGATAGGTTTTGTAACGGCTGATGTTGTTGCCAATGGCCTTCCACATAGCTTGGAAAACGTCAGTAGAGCCTGTAAAATGCACTCCAGCCAGGTGGGGGCTGGCCATGACTGGATTGCCAATGCTTGATCCCGGCCCGGGAACCATATTGATGACGCCATCGGGCAAGCCAGCTTCTTTCAATAATTGCATGATAAAATAAGCGGTGTAGACCGTAGATGAAGCGGGCTTCCAAAGAACGACATTTCCGGCCATAGCTGGCGCCGTGGGCAAATTGCCCGCGATCGATGTGAAATTAAATGGCGTCACAGCAAAGACAAATCCTTCCAGCGGTCGATATTCCATATAATTCCAGACTCCAGCCGATGACGCCGGTTGCTGCTGATAAATCTGCTGCATATAGTAGGGATTGAAACGATAGAAATCAATCAACTCACAGGCCGAATCGATCTCAGCTTGAAAAACCGTTTTTGATTGGCAAAGCATCGTAGCCGCATTGAGCAGCCAGCGATATGGACCGGCCAGGAGATCGGCTGCTTTCAAAAAAATGGCCGCTCGCGCTTCCCAACTCATGGTGGCCCATTTGGGTCGCGCCGCCAGCGCAGCCTGAATCGCTTGCTCCACTTCCTTCTCCCCTGCCTTGTGATAAACGCCTAGCAGGTGCTGGTGGTCATGCGGACAGCGACAGTCTGTGGTCTTACCGGTGGTGATCGCGTCACCACCAATAATCACCGGGATCTCAATCTGTTTCTGCTTCAATTCGGCAATCTTGGCTTTCAACGCTTTTTTCTCGGGACTGCCAGGACCGTACGACAGGACGGGTTCATTTTTGGGAATAGGAACACTAATAATACCATTGGTCATAATTGTCTCCTTCTTGTGCTATTTTTGTTTAAACGACACCTCTCATTTCTATTCCTAACATCAATCGCTCAGACGTCCACGCGCGGGTGGCTGCCACAATTTTATTTTTCCAGAATCGAATATCGATTATAATGCACTTGCTGGGAAGTCAGCAATGTCAACGGGATATTTCGTCCTTCAATACCAGCCAATTCGCTGAGCAACGAATCCCTCATCGCCTGAAAGCGCGACAGATTAGCAGCCGATATGGGTTCGCCGGCGACATTCTTGATTTTTAGTGGGTCGATTGGTCGACCATTGTCGTAAAAAGTGTAATGCAAATGTGGGCCAGTGGCCAAACCCGTGCTGCCGACATAGCCGATAATATCTTTTTGCGATACCCGAACGCCTTTGGCAATGCCCGGGTGAAAGCGACTCAGGTGCCCGTAGAGGGTGACAAACCGGCCATTTTTATGCTGCACCTTGACGAAATTTCCGATCCCTTTGTCGTAGCCCCGGTCAATCACGATCCCATCTGCCGCGGCTGAAACCGGTGTACCAGCGGGCGCAGCATAATCGACCCCATAATGTGGCCGTGCAATTTTCAAAATTGGATGTCGCCGAGAATAAGAAAAATGCGAGCTAATCCGGCGATAGTTCAGCGGGGATTTCAAAAATGTTTTTTGAAACGATTTGCCTAACAAGTCATAATAACCACGGCCTTGTGGCTGGTTATCGAACAAAATCGCGGTCAGCGTGTCGCCTCCAATCCGAAGATATTGGGCAGCCAATATTTTCCCATATCGAATAAATTGATCCTGGTTGGCAAGGTAGGTTTTTTCATAAACAATCTTAAATTGATCGCCAATTCGAGGATCAATGAAAAAATCGACATCCCACTGGAAGATATCGGTAAATAGCAACAGCAATTCCGGCGTCTCTCCTGATTCGATAATGGCATCGTAGAGTGTGGTCTGGATGCTGCCGCTGAGATATTTGATCTTGGTGACCAACTCCGCTTGTTCCTGAAGGGTCTGATGCTGACCGGTAGAATCGGCAATGAGCCAATATTTTTTTTCCACTGACGGCGAATAGGCCAATGAGATAAAATTGCCAATGCTATCGGTAGCAATTTCATATTTATCGCCAGGCTTAAGTTGATGAACTGAGTACATCTTTTTGAATGACTCGATAATCGCTTGCATCTGGCGCTGAGGAATGCCACTTGCAAGCAGCAGGGATGATAACGTTTCGCCACTTCTGATAACACCAACCTTCGTTACCGACTCAGCTGTAGGCGACGCTGGCGCAATCGAACTGGGCTGCGGTTGATGGGGTGTCTCTGAAGGCGGGAAAAGATGCTGGTAGAGCACCACGGCCAATAGCAAGAGGATTAAAAATGAAAAAATTACCTTAATCGAATTACGCATTCGTATTCCATCCCTCCGAATTTTTTTTCTTAAATATACTGAATATTCTACCAATTGTCAAGCTGCAATTTGACCCACTTTCCACCCTGCCAGATTATTACAGGAAGCAGATGATATGTTGCATTTGAGTTGTTTTTAAGATCCAACAATCAACAAAGAAGAAACTGGCTTCTGCTCAATTAGTGAATTTACAGTTTTATCCCTATCCGCCAGTTGACGGACGGATCGAAATGACATCCAAATGACAATCCAATTCATGCTCCCCGCAAAAATTATACATTGCGCTTCCCCCCCCCACATCAAACTTTAGATATTCTGGCAACCAGGCTGAATTATAAACCAATTCTGGCGGAAGAGTGAATGATCGAATATCGCCAATCAAACAAACAATGCGCCACGCAGATTCAAATCCACGGATTAGCGCTCCGCTTTTTTGATCACTGTTTCGCCCTGGAAACCCGCTTTGAATTTCCGGGCATCGTTTTCGCTTCCGACGATCTCTCCGTAATGCATGGGAATTGCGACTTTGGGTTTAAATGCGTTAGCCGCTTGAATCGCCTCATCGGCTGTCATCACATAGGTTCCGCTCACGGGCAATAGAGCCACATCCACCTTCAATGCTTTCATTTCGGGAATAAAATCGCTATCGCCAGCATGATAGATCGTGGTACCATCGGATAACGTAATGATGAAACCCAGCCAATTTTTATCTTTGGGGTGAAATTGCTTGCCAATGTTATAAGCGGGAATGGCTTTTACCTTAAGATGATCGACTGTCAATTCTTGATCGGGTTTCATCGCTGTGGCGTTCTGCTTGATCTCCCTGGCCACATCTGCCGGGCCAATGATTTTGGTGGTCGCATGAGTCAATTTGGCAATATCCTCTTTGGAAAAATGATCGAAGTGGCTATGCGTGATAAAGATATAATCTGCCTTAGGAGCATTGGTGGCAATTTTCCAGGGGTCAATATAAATTTGAGAGCCCTGATCTTCAATGCGAAACGCATCGTGCCCTAGCCAGTGGATGTTTTCGATGATCATCGCTATCTCCTTCTTCTTTGGAACGTTGATTTTCGATTGATCCTGCGCCTGCGTGCTGGTAGTCATTGCGAACCAGACCAATCCAACCACGAGGCCTGACACAACAGCTTTGTTCATAATCTTCCCTCCTTATTCAACACCAACATTTGAATTCATCACTGCTTTCACTGCTATGCAGGCGATTTCCACATGAACATTTTTGGGCAATCTAGCAACCTGCACCGCCGCGCGCGCAGGCGGCATTTCTTTAAAATACTGGGCATAGATGTCGTTGATCAGACCATAATTTTCCATTTCGGTCATATAAACTGTGGCCTGAACCACATCCGAATAATCCATACCTGCTTCGCGCAACACAGCACCTAGGTTCTCCAATACTTGTTTGGTCTCCGCCGCAATGTCGCCGGTGACCAATTGGCCCGTTTCAGGATTGATCGCAATCTGACCAGAGCAGTACAGCGTATTTCCTACTTTAATGGCCTGACTGTATGGCCCAATTGCTGCCGGAGCCTGCGGACTCTTAATCACTTCTTTTCGCAGCGGCCTATTATCTTTGGTACAGGCAGTTATCAATATAGCGAATAAACCAAACATGAGCATTTTTTTTATCATCTCAATACCTCCCAGGTTATGTTTCTATACTCGATATTACCGACAATACGGCTGCCCCGCAAAAAAATGCAAATTAAGCTGACTTCAGCGATCCAATTCATCGTCCAAACTGCCCGCTCGCTTTTTAACGTTATTGCGGGAGATCGGCTTTGGCCTCAGTTTCAATCGAAAAGCCGGATGTGGTCACATAGACTTTAAAGGTCTTGTTCAATGCGGGATATTTGTAATCGCTGTTGCCATAGACATCCACGATGAACGGCAGCTTATAGCCATTTTCATACAACCAGCGCCACGTGGAATTATCCTCATCCGGTACCAGGCTATAATGACTCGCCCGATATTCTTCGCGTGGATTATTGAAAAATCCGCCGACGCGAGTTAGCTTATAGAACGTATGCAAGCCCAACAGATTCAACCAATTTTCCCATTTGAGAATATCCCCCCGAATGTACCACTGATCTCCTGTTATCAAAAATGTTTCCGGCATATTGGCCTTGGGACCTTGTTTGCGGGTCAGCACCATCTGCATGTGATACTCAGCTCCGCCAATCGGTTCGCAGGTTACCTCGGCCACTAACTCCTTTCGGGTAAACGCAATGTATGACCGCAGATAAATGCCATACATGATAACCAAAAATCCAATAAAAATCAAGCAGAAAGTTAATAAAAATTGAAACGACCTCATGATACAACCTGGCGGCGGCTTCGGTTCGCCCTTCTTTTTTTCCTTGGGTTCAAACGCATTTTTGAAGGACTTGTATGCGTCTTTCAATTTCTTCCGAAACGTTTCTGGCAGCGACAGGTATATCAGTACCAGTAGCCCTACCAGACCCAACAACATAATAGCCAGGCCAATATAAGCCGTAATCGATTCGGTTACAGGAATATCAAAAAACACTATCGCCTCCCTTGCTATCCATTCGTTGCTATCAGGCTTATCTCCGATCTACCAAGCGTTCGCATCCCAATAGCCAATGACGCAGATGAACTTGTTCATCAGAATATTTTCAAAATTGGCTCAATTATTCGAATTGCGATCAAAGATCTTCTTGAAACGAATGCTAGAGATTGTTTCCTTCTTGCTGCCATGCGACTGATAGTCACCATTGCTAATTCCAGCTCACCTTCGAATATATTGCCGTACCAAATGGGCAA
This sequence comes from Candidatus Zhuqueibacterota bacterium, assembly GCA_034505795.1. Lineage (GTDB taxonomy): Bacteria > Zhuqueibacterota > Zhuqueibacteria > Thermofontimicrobiales > Thermofontimicrobiaceae > Thermofontimicrobium_A. The sequence goes on along the minus strand of JAPDQM010000033.1, from coordinate 1,232 downwards.
ATTCAGACATATCGAAAAAATTAATGCCGTGATCCAGGCCATAATTCAGAACCTTGGACAGACTTTTGATCTGTTGAAACATGTCATATGGAAATTCTGGTCGAGCTAACGGAAAAATGGAATCGTTCGTGAGCAAGGGATCGATTTCTGGCGAGATAAGTCCGCTCTCTATCGCCCGCTTCCAGTCCCGAGTTCCAGGAATCGGCGAGAAGGTAGTTAGCTTGACCCTGGCACCCAGCTTCGCGACATTGAACATGCTATGGACCACCTCCGCAACTGTCTGATCCGGCAGGCCCATGATGACGTAAACTTCCAGATCATGGCGCCGAAAGCCTGCGGCTTGCAGATGGTCAATTGCCGTCGCCAGACTGTCATCGGTCACTTTAAAACCCATATCCGCTTGACGCGAAGCGCTACCGCTTTCATAACTTAATCGCAGGGTTTTAAAATTGGTCTGAAACATTAGCTGTGCCAATTCCCGCGTCATCAGTTTTGGATGCATCCCGTTTGGTGTATGAAAATTCACATGAATACGTTTGCGCAGAACGCCCTCAAGGATAGGCATCAGATGCCGCTCGGCATTCATGAGTAGCGCATCATCGTAAAATGCGATCTGCCGGACATGGCGCCGGCGGTATAGATATTCGATTTCAGCAATGACTTCTTCGGGATTTCGCTGGCGAAATTTGCCGCTTAACAATTGCGATGCGCAAAAAGAACAATGATAGGGACAGCCGGTAGAGGTCAAAATCGGCACGGATGCCAGCCTGAAGTAGTATCGGAAAGATGGGTGCGGGAATTCTGCTTTGACCTCAGAGGTGGTGTCACACGATTGGCCTGTGAGCTTCGCCACCAATTGCAGCGCAGCGATTTCACCAGCACCGCTTATCACATAATCAGCACCCATATTTTTCAGCGCATGATCGTAATTCAAGGTTGCATAAACGCCGCCAAGAATAAGAGGTATGGTCGGATATTTTTCTTTGAGAATACGAATGGCCTGCCGGACACCAGGATACCAGTAGGTCATCATAGAGGTTACCAAAATCACCTCCGGCGAGGGCAGCGCTGCCAGAGATTTTTCAAATACATCCAGCGGCATCCCATAGCGACAATAACGCCGCGGGATATGTTTGAGGATAGCAGGTTTTTCGACCTCAGTTCGAATAAATTTGCCAGTGCCATATTTTTTATTTTTGAGGGATGGATTGAATGGATGCCAGCGATCCAGG
>JAPDQM010000032.1:0-37787 GCA_034505795.1 Candidatus Zhuqueibacterota bacterium | reverse complement strand
AATGTAGATATAGGCATGTTTGGCCTGAATGGCGTAGGCGCTGATGATAATTCCCTCGATAAGCTGATGCGGGTTCTCTTCGAGGATTACCCGATCTTTGAACGTGCCAGGCTCGCCCTCGTCACCATTGCAGATCAAATAGATCGGCTTGTCTGTCCCTTTCGGCAGGAACGACCATTTGATGCCCGCAGGGAAGCCAGCGCCGCCTCGTCCCCGAATGCCGCTTTTTTTGACTTCGTCAACAACCTGTTCGGGTTTGTATTGGCCTAATTTTTGGGTGACGGTCTGGTAGCCGCCCCGTTTGAGATAGCTTTCGAGTGTGTGGCTCTTGCCGTTGCGTTCGTAGTTAAGAAGAATTTTCATATCCGACATATTGTTCTCTATATTTGAAAGCTTTTTAGACCGCTAATTACGCCAATTTTTCGAATTTCGCTAATTAAAATTTTAATGTTTTCAGAAAAGCAATTAGCGTAATTGGTGTCTAATTCGCCCAATTAGCGGTTTAGCTTTGACCGCTAATTGTGCTAATTAATCGAATTTCGCTAATTAAAATTTTAATGTTCTCAAAAAAGCAATTAGCATAATTGATGTCTAACTCACCCAATTAGCGGTTTAGCTTTGACCGCTAATTTTGCTGATTAATCGAATTTCGCTAATTTGGCCTTTTGATATTTTTAGTACTGACAAATCTTCGGTAAAACAGAGATGGTTCTCCAAAGTTAATTAAAACTCCAACAGCTTTTTTAGCAGCTTTCAATGAATTGATGATTTGAGACTCATCATTTTTGGTACATTGCTCAAGGGCTTTGATCTCCACTATTATTTCATCAAAACATAGAAAATCTGGAACATAATGCTTTTTTAATATAATGCCTTTAAAATCTATTTTCAATTTTGGGAATTCATTAAAAGGAATATTTCTTAATTTGAATTCAATTGCTAACGCTTCCTGATAAACTGCTTCTAAAAAACCTGGCCCCATGACTCGATGTACTTCCATTGCAGCGCCAACTATTTTATATACCTCCTCTTTGAATAATAGCTCTTCCATTATCTGTAAACCCAAAAAATAATTAGCGAAATTAGCGCCTAATTCGTATAATTAGCGGTCACCTTTAGACCGCTAATTGCGCTAATTTTTCGAATTTTGCTAATTGTCTTTCATAAATAGAATTAGCGAAATTAGCGTTTAATTCGCATAATTAGCGGTCAAGAATTTAAATGTACTCAGGAAATTCCTGTGGCTGCTGCTCGTGTTCTTTACCGTTTCTTAAATCATCTAGAATTTTATCGATTTTCTCTTCAGTCAACAACTCATAATAATTCTCGCCCACCTGCATCATCGGCCCTGTACCGCATGAGCCCAGGCATTCCGCCGTTTTGATCGTGAACAATCCATCCTTTGTTGTTTCACCGACTTTGATACCCAATTTTTTGCAGAGATAATCAATGATGGACTGACTTCCCAATAGCGAACAGGAAATATTATTGCAAACTTCTAAAACGTACTTGCCTTCTTTTTCTTTGGTAAACATCGAATACCAGGAGCGCACTTCTTCCACCCAGATGGGGGGGATTTTCAATTCTTTGGCAATGAGATAAACCGCTTCGTCAGAAACATAACCCTCTCGTTTTTGGATCATCCACATGAGTGGGAGGGTGAGCGATCGAGTATCTGGATAACGAGTTCGTAAGTATGCTATTTCTTTCTTTTCAGCCTGGGTGAATTCCATATACTTCCTTAGCGTTTTAATTTTTTCGTGCTATTAAGTAAAATTCCAAATAACAAAAACCAAATTACAAATAAATTTCAAAATTCAAGTGCCAATTTTCAGTGGGTGTTAAAGACCGCTAATTTCACTAATTTTTCTTATTCCGCTAATCGGCCAGCTAATAGATAAAAATCAATTCACCTAAATTAGCGAAATTAGCGGTTAAAGGTTTTATGGAGAAGATGCAAAAATCCGAAATCACCGATCGCATTCACCACCAACCATATTCACCGTCCCGAAGATGGGGATGATATCAGCTAACTGGTGGCCGATAATAATTTTGTCCAGCACGCCCATGGTCATGAAACTCGGCGCTCGGACGTGAAGACGATAAGCAGTGCCAGTGCCATCGGAGACCAGGAAAAATCCCAATTCGCCATTGGCGCCTTCCACGCAATGATAAATCGTTCCTTTGGGTGGTTTGGGACCTTCGATGATAATTTTAAAATGATTGATCAACCCCTCGATGGTTGAATAGACCTCGGCTTTTTCAGGGAGATGCGCCTGATAGCCGTCGGAAAAAATAGGTCCTGTGCGTGGCATTTTCTCAATGCACTGGAAGCAAATTTTCATCGACTCCTCGATCTCCCGCATGCGCACGAACCAGCGGTCGTAATTATCGCCATACTTACCCACAGGCACTTCCCATTCGACTTCATCGTATTTCAGGTAAGGCATGGCTTTGCGCACGTCATACGCCACGCCTGTGGAGCGCAAAAATGGGCCTGTAATGCCCGCATTAATCGCATCCTCCTTGCTGATTTCGCCGACGCCCTGGGTTCGATCCAGAAAAATGCGGTTGCGATCCATCAGACCATGAATATCCTTCAACAACGGAATATTACTTTTTAGAATTTCCTTGCATCGGTCCAGCCAACCCTCAGGGATGTCTCTCGCCAGCCCACCAATGCGAGCGTAGCTGTAAGTCTGCCTCGCCCCAGTCGCCCAGTTGAAATGCTCCCAGATCCAATCACGAGCTTGCATGAAATACAAAAATGGCGTCATGGCGCCGATTTCACTGCAAATGGCTGCCTGGCAGGTGTAATGATCGGTGATTCGAGATAGCTCTGAAAACAGGGTCCGCAGCCAGGCGCAGCGCTCGGTAATTTCTATGCCGAACAGTTTTTCAACCGTCGCCACATAACCGAAATTATTGATGAAAGCGGTCACATAATTCAATCGGTCCGTGTAAGGTAGCGCCGAGGCATACGTGTGGTTCTCCATCATTTTTTCAAAGCCACGATGCAGAAAGCCTGGCTCGACATCGATATTGACAATGGTCTCGCCCACCAGTTCAGCAACCATTTTGATCGTGCCGTGCATAGCGGGATGCGATGGACCCAGGTTTACTTTGATCGGCTCATCACCAGGCCCAGCAATGGGCAGTTCCAGAATTTCTTTGCGCCGTTTGACTTCTTCGACTTTATATTTTGCAGGAATTTCAAACTCTGCCATTATCTTGCTCCACATTTCGTAAGGGTAATCGAGGCTGCTCGCCCTGCGTCGGGTAATCTTTTCGCAAGGGATGTCCTTCAAACTCTTCGTAAAGCAATACCCGTCTCAAATCAGGATGGCCTTTGAATTTGATGCCGAACATGTCCCACACTTCTCGTTCGAGAAAATGGGCGGCCTGCCACCATTGATAGCTACTGATCACTTCGGGCTGCTCGCCACCGCAACTGGTGATAATTCTTACTCGCTTATTCGTTGCGACTGAATAAAAATGATAGACCAAATCGAAACGTTTTTCGGAGTATCGATCTTCCTCTCTCCCCGTCAAATTCGGCCGTTCGGCATAATCGCTCGACAGGTAATCCACCGCTGTCACATCGAGCAGCATGTCCATGGGAAATTTTTTATGATTTTTGAAAAAGTCGAATACCTTCGCTAAGTCGCTGGCAGGAATCCGAATGTTCGGTTGCTCGAACTCCTCGTAATATTCAGCCTGGGGAAATTGTTCAAAAAAATCGTTCAGGTCGTCCTTCAATAACCAGTATTGTGCCATATTCGGCTTGGTTCCTTTTCAAAGATTGAATTGATTTTTGGACCGCGAATTGCGCGAATTATTCTAATTACGCGAATTAATGATTAGCGAAATTCGCTTAATTGGCGTAATTCGCGGTTCGATTTTATAGATATTGCTTGGATTTTCTGATTTTTTCCTGCAATGCCATGATGCCATCGAGAATCATCTCGGGGCGTGGCGGGCAGCCAGGGACATAAACATCCACAGGAATGACCCGATCGCAGCCCTGCAGCGTGGCATAATTGCGATAGAATCCGCCACTGACCGCACAGGCGCCGACAGCCACCACATATTTGGGATCAGCCATCTGCTCCCAGACTCGCCTCAACACAGGGGCATTTTTATGCGTAATCGTTCCGACCACCATCAACATATCCGCCTGTCGTGGCGAATAGCGGGGCATGGCGGCCCCAAAGCGATCGGTGTCGTAATGCGCAGCGCTGACGGACATAAACTCCATGGCGCAGCAGGCGGTGCCAAAAACGTATTGCCAGAGCGAATAGCTTCTGGCCCAGCCGATGAATTCATCCAATTTGGTCGTGACAATATTTTTAGGGAGTTCAAGTTCTGACATGCTCGATTTACCTCCAATCCAGCGCTTTGCGGCGATAGGCCCAAAAAAAGGCGACGATCAAGAAAAAGATAAAAATAAAGATTTCGATAATAGCCAGCTTGCCCAGCGTTCTGCCAACCACGGCCCAGGGATAGAGCAAAATACCTTCCAGGTCAAATAGCACAAATAGCAGCGCCAATAAGTAGAAACGAATGCTCACTCGCTTTTGATTATCCTGCAGCAGATCTGAGCCGCACTCGAACGGCGTATATTTGGAAGGAAAATCCTGCCGATGTTTTGGCTTGGGTCCTAATAGTGCATTCAGCACAAGAATCAATCCCGCCGTGGCGGTGGCAATGATAATGATGAGAAGGATGGGTAGATACTGGTCAGTCATTGGCATTCTTCTCCACATAAAATACATAAACTTTTCGATGGAAAAAACAAGGTAAGAAATCGCACAACAATAGGAAGATTGAGAAATGATAAAATTGCGATGCTCCAACTCGGCTGGGAGTTCATCCGCCGTACCCTCTCATTGATGTTATGACCGATAGCAATGTTAAGAATCGCCCTCTCTAGCTCTGGAGAGTATTGCATTTCAAATCCCAAATCAAGGGCTTTATAATATGAATAAAAATTAAAAAAGTCAAGCGAAAAAAATGGAATTCTTCAGAAAGATTGAGAGATATTTCCACAGTCCTGGGTAAAATTTGGTTACAATCGTTTAGCTTTATACCACCAAGATAGCTCCTGTTACGGCGAGCAATGTAGCATGCCATTATCGAGAAGTAAAAAAAGGATTGGTGCGGCTTTCATGCCCCACAGTTGTCGCCGGTCCGTGGCCAGGATAGATTTCGATTTTAGGATCAAGTGAAAAAATTTTGTCCTGAACAGATCGGATCAACGTTTCATAATCGCCCCCAGGCAGATCGGTTCGCCCAATCGAACCAGCAAAAATTAGGTCCCCTACGAATAATTTTTTGTCCACAAAATAGGTTACGCTGCCCGGCGAATGCCCTGGCGTGTGCAGCACCCTGATGGTTAAATCTCCCAGGTCGATTTCTTCGCCATCGGATACGAAGCGATCGGGTTTGGGATTGCCTGGGTTGGGCAATCCAAACATCAGTGCCTGAGCCAACAGCCCTTTCATTAGGAAGGTATCATCCCGGTGCATGAGAAAGGCAGCTCCGGTCTCTTGTCTAATTTTCGATAAATGGGCTAAATGATCTACATGACCATGGGTCAGGAGTATATATTGAACATTGACCTGGTGACGTTTAATGGAATCGAGAATCAACTGCGCGTCATCGCCAGGATCGATCACTGCTCCCCATCTTGTTTTTTCGCAGCCAATCACATAACAATTAACGCCCAATGGCCCCACTGCAATCGTCTCAAACACCATGGTTACAGTCCTCCCACGATTTAAATTGGTAATGCTTAATCTAATATATTTTTGTTAAGAAGCAAGCGATTTTTATCTCTATGGCTGGACCATTTCATAATTTAGTGGCTAAACCGATTGCTTATCCCGCTCACGAACAGCTAACTTTTTCGAAGCAGATTTGGCGCTTTTTCCCCAACGATAAATAACTATTTGCTTTGATACGGCAACTTGATTTGTACGAGATTTCCCCTGTCGCAGAGGCATCAGTTCGCACATAACGGGATTGTTTCTGGTCTGAAAAAAAACTTGATTTTAATAAAAATTATTCTTACTATTAGCAATTCATATGAAGTTGGAGGATACAGGTTTCATTCATGTTTATTCAGCAAATCAAACAGGCAGCAATCAATTTACCTGAAAAAGATGCGATTATCTACGATGACTATCATGTGACCTATGCACAGCTCGAAGAGATCACGAACCGTTTAGCAAATGGGCTGCGAGCTTCAGGCATCAATGCCGGCGATCGGGTGGTGCTGATGATGCCCAATATGCCCCATTTCATTTTTAGCTACTACGCGCTGCTGAAAGTGGGTGCGGTGGTCGTGCCATTGAATTATATGATGGACGATGAAGAAATAGTGGGGGTCATTGAGAGTGCCCAGCCACAGGGCATTATCTATTGGCATGCATTTCGAAAATACATCCAGTCCTTTTTGGCGTTGCGCAAAAGCCCGTTGCGCATTATAGTGCTTGGTGAAAAAACATCCATGGATCATTGTAGCCTATTGGATTTAATTGCCCAGTCGGCGCCAGAGGAAGCGACAACTGCTGTTCTTCACAACGAACCCGCTTTGATACAATTTACCTCAGGCGTAACTGAAATGCCACATGGCATTGAATTCAGCCATGAAAATATTGCTGCCAGCATTGATGCCTGCAGCAAGTTTTTTCGTTTTAATGAGTCCGATGTTTTTGGCGCGGTGTTGCCGCTGTTTTTCATTTTCAGTCAGAATGTGCTGCTTAACTGTGCGTTATCCCATGGGGCCACTATTGTGTTGCATGCCAAAATTGACTACCAGGCAATTGCCCGGTCCATTCGAACTCATCACATTACCGTAATGGCTGGCTCGCCCAATTTTTATCGGCAATTGCTAGCAAATGCCGGCGGGTCCCTGAACGATTTATCGCTTAAATATTGCCTTTGCTCATGGCAACCATTAGATCGGGAATTGGGTGATCGGTTCGAGCAACAAATAGGTGTGCCATTATTAAATTGCTACGCCATCACCGAAAGCGGCGGGCTCGTCGCGGCCAATCATCCATCGATTGAAAGACGGAATGACAGTGTTGGATTGGCGCTACCAGAAGTGGATATTCAAGTCCATGACGAGGAAGGGCTGCCGTTGGACCCAAATATTATCGGCGAAATTGCGATTCAAAGCAAGGCAGTCGGTCAACGATATTGGTTGCTTCCAGAGCTGACGGCGGAACGTTTTAAGAATAATTGGTACTACACAGGGGATCTTGGAAAAATTGACGAACAGGGCTATATCCAACTGGTCAACAAGAAGGCTGAAGTCATTGTGAAGAGCGGTTTTCCGATATACACCGTTGAAATTGAACAATTATTGTCTCAGCATCCGAAAATCAAAGAGGTGGCGGTTATTGCGACGCCACATCCGGACCATAAAGAGGATGTGAAGGCTTGCATTGTGCTGAAAGAAAATGAGAGCGCGACCGCGGCAGAAATTTTTGAGTATTGCAAAAATCAGGTGCCGGTCTATAAATGTCCCCAAATTATCCAATTCTATCCGGAACTGCCGCGCACCAGAATGGGACGGATTTTCAAGCGAAAATTGCTGCAAAATTCGACTGGTGCAACCAGCCAGGAACGATAATTGGCGAACCAATCGATTGGGTTTTGGAGTTTGGGAGAGCCATCGGCATCTGTCAAATCGGGCCGGGATGGTTTGGAATAATTTGTTAGAGAATAAATTGGCAAATGGATATAAAAAATACCTAATCATCGATGCAATTGAAGGAGGCATCTCGTGAAAGAATACACAGCAGATTATATCAGGAATGTAGGGTTGGTTTCTCATGGTGGGGTTGGCAAAACATCGCTGGCTGAGGCAATGTTATTTTCAGCCGGTGAGACCACTCGGTTAGGTTCGGTGGATGATGGAACAACGATATCGGATTACAGCCAGGAGGAGATTGATCGGAAAATTTCTATCAGCGCATCACTGCTGCAGCTTCAATGGAAAAATCACAAGCTGAATATATTAGATACTCCAGGCTATTCGGACTTTGTGGGCGAGGTGATTAGTTCGCTGCGGGTTTGCGATGCGGTGACGATTTTATTGAGCGCCGTGGCAGGGATTGAGGTAGGTACTGAAACGGTGTTTGCATTAGCCGACGAACGAAAAATCCCACGTATCTTTTTTGTGAACCGCATGGACAAGGAGCACGCCAATTTTCAACGAGTGCTCGAGATGCTGAAAAAACGTTTTGGCAATGCCGTTACGGCGCTGCAATTTCCGGTGAATGAAGGCGAAGCCTTCGACAGCGTGATTGACATTGTCAAGATGAAGATGATAAAATTTGAAAAGAACAAATCGGGCAAGGCCGTCGAAGAAGCAATACCTGCCAACCTGATGGATCGCGCCAAGGAAATGCGCACAGCGCTGATGGAAACGGTATCTGAAAATGATGAGGAGTTGCTCAATATCTTTTGCGATGTGGGGGAACTGACGGATGAGCAATTGAAAGCTGGCTTGCGAAAGCAGGTGGTTAGCAGCAATATCTTCCCGGTCGTTTGTGGCGCGGCAACAGCCAATCTGGGTGTCCATCAATTGCTGGATTTGATTGTCAACTATTGTCCTTCTCCACTGGATCGACCGAAAGCTCAGGGAGTGAAACCAAATACTTCGGAAATCATCAGTCGAGAAATCAGTCCCAATGCGCCACTCGCCGCTTTGGTATTTAAGACGGTATCGGAGCCACACATTGGTGAACTTTCGTTCTTCCGCGTATTTTCGGGAAGCATGAAATCTGGCAGCGAAGTGCTAAACGCCACCAAGGGCGCCAGCGAGAAAATTGGACAGTTGTACCAGATGAATGGCAAAAATCGCAAAGAAATTGGAGTCGTCAGTGTGGGCGATCTTGGCGCCATTGTGAAATTGCGCGACACCTCGACGGGCGACACCCTGTGCGATAAAGCGAATCCGATTCAGTTACCGAAGATCGAGTTTCCGGAACCGGTGATCAGTGTAGCTATCGAGCCGAAAGCCAAAGGCGATGAGGAGAAAATCTCCACTGGATTGCATACGATTCAGGATGTGGATGCTACATTTCGGGTGTTCTCGGATCCCGAGTTGAAACAAACCATTATTTCCGGCCAGGGTGAATTGCATCTGGATATCATTGTAAAGCGATTGAAGGAGAAATATGGTGTCGATGTGAATGTGGTCGAGCCCAAAATACCTTATCGGGAGACGATTCGGGCTACGGCTGAGGGATCCCATCGCCACAAGAAGCAATCTGGCGGTCGTGGCCAATTCGGCGATGTATCACTCAAATTAGAGCCATTGCCGCGCGGTGGCAATTATGAATTTGTGGATGCGATTGTCGGTGGCGTCATTCCCGGTAAATATATTCCGGCCGTAGAAAAGGGCGTCAAAGAGGCGATGGCCAATGGTGTCATTGCTGGTTATCCTGTAGTGGATGTCAAAGTAACCTTGTTTTATGGCAGTTACCATCCAGTGGATTCTTCGGATATGGCCTTCAAGATCGCTGGCTCGATGTGTTTCAAAAAGGTTTTCAAAGAGTGCAAGCCGGTGCTATTGGAGCCGATTTATGATGTCGAGGTTCAGATTCCCGAAGAGTATATGGGCGATGTCATGGGTGATATTTCGGGTCGCCGGGGCAAGATTCAGGGGATGGATTCGCAGGGCGCCTTTCAAATTATCAAAGCGAAGGTTCCGCAAGCAGAGTTATATAAATATTCTACTACATTGCGGTCGTTGACGCAAGGCCGGGGTGCCTATCGGCAGAAATTTTCCCATTATGAGGAGGTGCCGAAGGAAGTGGCGGATAAGATCATTTCGCAATACAAAGGCGAAGAAGAAGTGGCCTAACCTGGCAATGCTTCAAGCCGCCTGTTGGTGAATCCGGCCGTGCTCTTGCGGCTTTTCAATCGGGCAGTTGTTTTTCAGGGCGAACGGTAAATCCGCTTGCCCTTTTTCATGTGTTGCAACTGAAATCAGTGATGAGGTGTGAGATGGATATTCTCTGGGCGCCGTGGCGAATGGAATACATACAATCGGCTAAGGAACGCGGTTGCATTTTTTGTTCCAAGCCAATGGAGCAGGACGATAAAAAGAATCTGATCGTCTGGCGCGGCCAGGTGTCGTTTGTCATGATGAATTTCTATCCCTATAACAATGGCCATTTGATGGTGATTCCATTCCGGCATATCGCTGACATTGCCGAGCTAAATTCCGCTGAACGCCTGGAACTGATGGATCTATTGGCTACATGCAAAGATGTGTTACAGAGAATTATGTCGCCGCATGGGTTCAATATTGGCATGAATCTTGGTGAGGTAGCTGGAGCGGGAGTGAAAGATCATCTGCATTTTCACATTGTCCCCCGCTGGAACGGCGACACCAATTTCATGCCCATCCTGGGTCATACCAAGGTCGTCTCCGAAGGGCTTTTTGAAACCTGGGAAAAATTGCAGCACGTGTTCAGCCGGTAGCTGGCTCAGTCCCTGCCGCTATTGGTGATAGATGGTTGGAAGGTCGGAATAGTTTTAGACGTCGTTTATTCAACCGTGACGGCTGAATAGCTGCGGTGAATGACGTTATTTCTCTTGATTTTTAGGCAAAATTTTTTTATAATAGCGTGCCGCGAGCGGAGCCAATGACTGATATAAAGCCAGAAAATGATGAGGAAATTATGATGAAGATCGAGCCGAAGGATGTTGTAAAAAGTCTATCGAAACACATGCTGGTTGACGGATTTGATATCATTGTTGACCTGGAGAAAAGCACGGGCAGCTATCTGGTGGATGCTCGTGATGGGAAAAAATATCTGGATTTTTTTACTTTTTTTGCTACGTTGCCAATTGGTTTCAATCATCCCGGAGTGCTAACCGAGGACTTTAAGGCCAGATTGTTGCGGTCGGCGATCAATAAACCCTCGAACTCCGATTTTTACACGGTGGAAATGGCCGAATTTGTGGAGACATTTGCGCGAGTGGCGTTACCAAAGTCGTTGCCGCATCTATTTTTTATTAGTGGCGGTACACTGGCAGTGGAAAATGCCCTGAAAACCGCATTCGATTGGAAAATTCGGTTAAATTTCAAAAAGGGCCATTCGCAGGAAAAGGGAAATCAGGTGATTCATTTTCAGCAAGCATTTCATGGACGGAGTGGCTATACATTGTCACTGACCAATACGGCCGATCCCCGCAAGACCAAATATTTTCCAAAATTCAATTGGCCCAGGATTCTCAATCCTAAAATCACCTTCCCGCTCAACGATGAGAATTTGAATCGGGTGAAACAGGCCGAACAGACTGCGCTGCAGCAGATCAAGCGGGCGATTCAGGAGAATCCAGATGACATCGCCGCCATCATCATCGAGCCCATTCAGGGAGAAGGAGGCGATAATCATTTTCGCAGCGAATTTTTTAAGGAATTGAGAACGCTTGCTAACGAAAACGATATTCTGTTGATCTTTGATGAAGTGCAGACCGGCCTGGGGTTGACGGGCAAGATGTGGGCGTATCAGCATTTTGGCATCGAGCCCGACATCGTGGCCTTTGGCAAAAAGACCCAGGTGTGTGGTATTATGGCCAGCAAAAGAATTGATTTGATCGAAGATAACGTCTTCGCCGAATCCAGCCGGATCAATTCAACCTGGGGGGGCAATTTGGTCGATATGGTTCGGTCACAACGATATCTAGAAATCATTGAAGCGGAAAATTTGGTGGAAAATGCTGCACGAGTGGGCAAGTATTTTCTCGATCGATTGTTAAAATTGCAGTCGGCTTATGCGTCATGCGTTTCCAATGCCCGCGGTCGTGGATTGATGATTGCGTTCGATTTGCCCGATGAACATTTGCGTGATCGTTTCATGCGGAATGCACGGCAAAACGGCCTTCTGGTTTTGAAGTGCGGGGAACGCTCGATTCGGTTTCGCCCATCGCTCAATATTACCAACGAAATTGTTGATGAGGCCATGAAAATCGTCGAAGATACCATCTGCTCCTGTTGCATTAATGCCAAACATCCGGAAGCTGAGGGCAAAGGCGAATTGTAGCTACTATCAGGAAATTTGATCATTGGAATTTGCCATAGCAATCGTTAGCACTTGCACCAACAGGGAGACGACAGGGCGAAGATGGTGATGCTTAATCCGGTACGTTCGCTCTGCGCAGATGCTCGGATATCAATAAATAGCCAGGAAGGGAGGGGATCAGCGACAGTGACCACCCATTCGCCCGGTAAATTGTATCTCGTGAGTACGCCCATCGGCAATTTGAAGGATATTACTCTCCGGGCACTTGAAGTGCTTGCGGCGGTGGATCTGATTGCGGCTGAGGATACGAGACACGCAGCTATTTTGCTCAAAAATTATAATATCAAGACGCCGACAACCAGTTTCTTTGATTTCAATAAAGAACAGAAGGCGCCGCTGCTGCTGCGACGATTGCAACAAGGCGAGTCCATCGCTGTGATCGCCGATGCGGGTACTCCAGGCATATCTGATGAGGCCTATTACATCGTGAGTGAGGCGCTTCGTGCCAATATTCCGGTTGAGGCCATTCCCGGTGCAACAGCGCTGATCCCGGCGCTCATTACCTCGGGCTTGCCGACCGATCGTTTTGTCTTTGAAGGTTTTTTGCCAGTCAAGAAAGGCCGCCAGAAACGATTGCAGCAATTGGCCGATGAAAATCGAACGATTATCATCTATGAATCGCCGAAGCGGCTATTCAGAACGCTGCAGGACCTCTTGCTGGCCTGGGGCGATCGTCGTATTGCGATTGCACGCGAATTAACTAAAAAATTCGAGCAGATTTATCGAGGGCGGCTGACAGAGATTTGTGAACAGCCGGACCGAATTGTGCTCAAGGGGGAATTGGTGATCGTTGTCGAGGGGAAAGCGTAAGGCTTGATGCCGATGTATGGAAGTGCCTGCTTGATATTTGGCGCTTAGAACGGCAGGTTTAGCTGATAATGGTGAGATGCGGCTCAATATTGTTGAATTCAGTGCTGCTATCTCACCCGGATATCTGGGTATTGCGGAAATAATTGATTTAACTTCGCCGGATAGGCAGAGGGAACATTTGAAAATAAAGATTGTCTTTTTACCGGACTGGTTGAAGAATTTCTACCTGCGCTTGATCTTCCCAGTCATCAATTTTTTTATCAAGCGCAATCTCAATCCCAATCATTTCACGACACTCGGGTTGGTCATCAGTATTATATCGGCATACTTTTTTGCCATTGGCAAATTATGGCTGGCCGGTGTGCTAATGCTCCTGGCGGGTACGTTTGACATTATTGATGGCAAGGTCGCCCGTGCCACCAATCGAGTCACCAAATTTGGCGCGCTCTACGATTCGACGCTGGACCGATATGCGGAAGTGATGATCTTTTTTGGGCTGGCGTACTATTTTGTCCATTCGAATTGGACCTCCGGCAATTTCGAAGTGTCGGTGCTTGGCGCAGTCGCGGTATGTATTGCATTGGGTGGTGCGGTGATGACCAGCTATGTACGGGCGCGCGCGGAGGGCCTGGGGCTCGAATGCAAGGTCGGCGTGATGCAGCGTCCAGAGCGTATTGTTTTGATTGCCTTCGGCGCAATTTTTCATAAGGTGGCGTTGCTCGTCGCGCTGCTGATTGTGGCTATTTTCGCCAATGTGACCGCCATTCAGCGGCTGTACCATATCTGGCGCACCGAACGACAAAAAGGCAATGCAGCTATAGCTACGCCGAGTAGATGAAATGCGATCAATCCTGGCTCAATCATTTTCAGCACAGCATGTAACAATTGCGTTCGCTGAGTTGATCACAAAGGTCGGGATGGACTGAGGCGTTTTTTCGAAGGCTGGCAGATCAGCGATAGCGGTGATTCAGCGTTTTCTTAGTGGCTGCATTTGGTTTAAATCAGAAGAGTTGGACTTTATCTTTGTTAGCAGAATGGGGGTGGCGATTATGCTCATTCAGGTATGCAAATCCAAAATCCATCGGGCCACGGTTACCGATGCCAATTTGAATTATGAAGGCAGCATTACGATTGACCGTCGATTGATGGACGCGGCCAATATTGTGCCGTTTGAACGGGTGCAGGTATTGAACATCAACACCGGCGAGCGAGCCGAAACTTATGTGATCGAGGGGGATGTCAATTCTGGCACGGTCTGCTGCAACGGCGCCCTGGCGCGGATGGTTCAAATTGGCGATCTATTGATTATCGTTGCGTATGGTTTGCTGGATGCCGGGGACGCTAAAAATTTTATGCCCAAAGTGGTCTATGTAAACGATCAAAATCAAATCATCGATTAATAATTCATCAGTGTCTTTTTTTAGAATATCGACTCAGGAGGGAATAAGGTGAACAAATCAATTCATATTGAAGCGCCTAAGGGACGGCTGGGAGTGTTGACGCCGGGAATGGGTGCTGTGGCTACTACTTTTATTGCTGGAACGATTGCGGTGCGACAGGGTATAGGTAAACCGATAGGCTCTCTCACCCAGATGGGTACCATTCGTTTGGGCAAACGCACTGAAAAACGAATCCCTAAAATCAAAGATTTTATCGAACTGGCGGAATTGGATGATATTGTTTTTGGTGGCTGGGATATTTTCCCGGATAATGTCTATCAAGCTGCGCTGACTGCCGGGGTGCTGCAGAAGGATTTGCTGGATCAGTTGCGTCCCGAGATCGAGGCTATCTCCCCCATGCCGGCGGTGTTCGATCAAAAGTACGTTAAGAATTTGCATGGTACGCATGTAAAGAAGGCCGCCAACAAATATGATTACGCGCAGATGTTAATGGAGGATATTCACAATTTCAAGGCAAAACATAATCTGCAACGAATGGTGGTTATCTGGTGCGCCAGCACCGAGATTTTCCTCAAGCAAGAACCGGTGCATGCCAATATCGAATCGTTTGAAAAGGCGATGAAAGAGAATCATCCTGCCATCGCGCCCAGCATGATCTATGCGTATGCGGCTCTCATGTCCGGTGTACCGTTCGTGAATGGAGCGCCAAACCTGACCGTAGATATTCCGGCGCTGATGGAACTGGCTGTGGCGAAAAAAGTCCCCATTGGTGGCAAAGATTTTAAAACCGGCCAAACATTGATGAAAACCATTCTGGCGCCCGGTTTCAAGGCGCGCATGTTGGGCTTAAAGGGCTGGTTTTCGACCAATATCCTGGGCAATCGGGATGGCGAAGTGTTGGACGATCCCGAATCGTTCAAAACCAAAGAAGAAAGCAAGCTGTCGGTGTTGGAATATATTCTGCAGCCTGAGCTCTATCCTGATCTGTATGGCGATTACCATCATAAGGTTCGCATCAATTACTATCCTCCGCGCGGGGACAACAAAGAAGGTTGGGATAACATTGATATCTTTGGCTGGTTGGAATATCCGATGCAAATCAAAGTCGATTTCCTCTGTCGCGATAGCATTCTGGCCGCGCCCATTGTGCTGGATTTGGCACTATTTATGGACCTGGCGCAGCGCACCGGCATGAAGGGAATCCAGGAGTGGCTATCCTTTTATTTCAAGAGCCCGATGTGTGCGCCCAAGCTCTATCCCGAACATGACCTATTTATTCAATTGATGAAATTGAAAAATACCCTGCGCTATCTTAAGGGCGAGGAACTTATTACGCACCTGGGGCTGGAATATTACGATTGAACTCAAGCACAACGCCGAATCGGACAAGCACGTTGAATGAATCATCCTTTTAAGAGTGGCTGTTTTGTTATCCAGCCACTCTTATTATGTAATGCAGGGAAATCAAAAAAGAGAAGTAATTTCAGCATGAGGTGAGCGTGGGGCGAAGCACTCCACTGAAAAATATCTTGAAAACCTCGGTGCCGGCGGTGATCGATCTATCGTCTCAGACCATCATGTTTACGATCGAGGCGATTTTCATCGGACGACTGAGCACTGCCGCTTTTGCCGGGCAGGGATTGGCCATTCAAGTTATTATTTCATTTTTGACCATCCTTATCACATTCATTGTTGGCAGTTCCTTGATCGTGGCCCGACATCTGGGCGCCGATGAGGTGCGAGCAGCCAATCATGTGATGAGTCAGGCGATCATGATCAGCTTTGTCATTTCATTCCTGTTCGGCTTGATCTGGTATTTCGGTGGGGTGCAACTGTTCCGATTGATTCGAGAAGGCGGGTCGATAGAAGCCCAGCGAGCTGGGATTGCGTATTTGCGAATTATCGCTCTGTTTGCACCGATTATCATTACCAATTTTACCGCGGTCGGAATTGTTCGCGGGGCTGGTGATACACACCTGTCGATGCTGGTCAATGTGTCGATTAATGGTTTAAATCTGATTCTGTCGCCACTGTTGATTTTTGGGTGGTTCGGCTTTCCTCGCTGGGAAGTTGAGGGTGCGGCGCTGGCGGTGGGGATTTCGCATTCGGTAGGCTTTATGATCACGTTCTACATTTTGCGGACCCGAAAGTCAGCCCTGTTCCTGTCGTTTCGCGAGTTGACCCGCCCCAATTTCAAGACCTTCAAACGACTGCTGAATACCGGCGTCCCCACCACCGTGGAGCAACTGGTGTGGTCAGTGGGCATGTTGATCGTTTCGATTTATGCCGCCATGCTGGGGAAAGATTATCTGGCAGCACACATGGTATTTTTACGAATCCAGGGCATTCTGTCTATGGCCTACCTCGGTTTGAGCCTGGGCGCGATGACGCTGATGGGCAAAAATTTGGGCGCAGAAAAACAGCGATTGGCAGAGCGAACTGCAAGAACTTCCAATTGGGTGGGCTTTATTTTCGCTTCGATCGTTGCTGTATTGATAATCCTTTTCTCAAAAAATTTGCTGTATTTATTTACCCCTGAAGAAGCCGTGCTTCGTTTGGGTGCCAATGCGATGATTATCTTTGCTGTGGTGCAGATACCAAAAGCCGTGGATGGGATGCTAATCGGAAATTTGCGCGGGGCGGGCGATCTGAAATGGATTATGTATATGACGATTATCGGTGTTTTTACCATGGAAGTGTGTCTGAATTGGGTCGTGGCCTTTGTGTTTCAATTGGCGCTGGCAGGGTTGTGGCTGGTTCACCTGGTGGATGAAACATTGCGACTGCTTGTAAACTACTGGCGCTTTAAAGGTGGACGCTGGAAGTTCATCAAAATATAAGTACGCATGAAAAGTATGCTGATCACATTTGAGGGAATTGATTTTTGCGGGAAATCGGTACAGATCGAACAGTTGATTAATCGATTGCAGCAGCATCAAATCCCATACATTTTGCTGCGGGAACCCGGCGGTACCATTATTGCTGAAAAAATACGCGAGGTGTTACTCACGCGGGAAACAGAGGCGATGAGTCCCATTACTGAATATTTGCTGTATTCGGCCGCTCGTGCCCAGTTGGTACGCCAGCAAATTGAGCCCGCCCTGGCACGAGGCTGGTTGGTGATCTGCGATCGGTTCGCCGATTCTTCGACTGCATATCAGGGGTATGGCCGGGGCATTAATTTAAAGCTTGTGCAGCAAATCAACGCATTTGCCACCAATGGCATCGTACCGCAGTTAACCTTTTTGATCGACATCGATTTGGAGGAAATGGAGCGCCGCAAAAAGCAAGGGCGAAAATTGGACCGTATGGAAAATGAGGAACGCTCGTTTTTTGAACGAGTGCGGCAGGGTTTTCTCAAAATGGCGGCGCAAGAAGCGGAACGTTTTTATCTTATTGACGGTAAAAGAGCTATTCATTCCATTGCGGATGAAGTTTGGACGCAAGTACAGCAGCGATGGATGAGATTCAATCAGATGTCGTCTGCAGTTGACCATAAGTTTTAATTATCGATTTAGTGGTTCTCCATGGAGGTTCTCATGAACAATAAAAAGCTATTACTAACCAGCGGTTTCATCCTGGCGCTGGTGGTGGGTGTGATTATCCTTGGTGGGTGGATTGCCCAGGAGACAAATACCCAGAAGCCTGATTTCTATTTTGGAATCGAAAAGAATCTGAAATTGTTTGGCAAGGTATATGAAGAGATTGCGACGCGCTATGTTGAAGAGGTCGATCCCGAGCAGTTTATGAAATCCGGCATCAATGGCATGCTACGCACGCTGGATCCATATACCACATTTATTGATGAGGAAGATAATAGTGAGTTGCAGATCATGACCACCGGCAAGTACGGTGGGGTGGGTATGCGCATCTCCAAACGCGAAGGGTGGCCGACCGTAGCCGAGCCGCCGTTTGAAGGGACTCCTGCCGCACGAGCCGGCATTCGGGAAGGTGATCGCATCATCGAAGTAGACGGGGTGGTAACCAAAGATCTGACCATATCCGAAACTGCGCAGCGGTTGCGTGGCGATATTGGAACCGAGGTCAATATCAAAATTCAACGAGTGGGTGAAGAAAAGCCTCTGGAATTCCGCCTCATTCGGGCCGAAATCAAAGTCAGCGATATTACTTATGCAGGAATGATCGATGACAAAATCGGCTATATTCGACTGGGTCATTTCTCACGTTTTGCGGGAAAGCAGGTTCGCGATTCCATTGCCGTGCTAAAGAACCGAGGGATGGAGAGCTTGATTTTCGATTTGCGTGGCAATCCAGGCGGTCTGCTGGAATCGGCAGTCCAGGTCGCTGAAAATTTTGTGAAGAAAGGTGATTTGATCGTCTATACCAAAGGGCGCGCATCCGGCACCAGTCAGGAATACCGCTCCCAGGCGAATCCAATTTGGGGCGATAAGCCACTGGTGGTGCTTGTGGATAAATATAGCGCCTCGGCCTCGGAAATTGTTGCTGGGGCGATTCAGGATCTGGATCGCGGCTTGCTTGTCGGTTCGCCGACCTATGGCAAGGGTCTAGTGCAAACCGTAGTGCCACTGACACGGTCGGGTACCTCGCTCAAAATCACCACGGCCAAATATTATATTCCCAGTGGTCGGTTGATCCAGAAACCGAATTTTATCAACCGCAAGGAAGTGCTGCTTGGCTACGATGCCAAGCGCGATAGCTCTGAGGCGGAAAGCGCCGAATTTTATACGGCCTCCAAGCGGAAGGTTCACGGACAGGGCGGCGTCGTGCCTGATATTAAGGTCGAATCCGAAGAGATCACGCCGCTGGTCGGCAATTTGATGATGAAATCCATGTTCTTTAATTTTGCTCTGGAGTACGCGTCCAAACATAAAAATCTATCACGTGATTTTGCGGTTGATGATAAGATGATTGCCGATTTCAAGGCGTTTTTGAAGGATAAGAAATTTACTTATACTACTGAGGTTGAAGAACGGCTGCAAGAATTGACCAAATTGCTGAAGCAGGAAAAATATCCCGAGCCGGTGATCGCTTCGCTGGATGCCCTGAAAAATCAGGTTGCAAAGGCCAAAGAGCAGGATTTCGAGCGTGATCTGGCCCAAATTAAATATAATCTTCGCGGGGAGATTGCAGCCAAGTTATGGGGAACCGCTGGCAAATTCGAAAGCGAATTTCAAGAGGTCCCCGAAATCAAAAAGGCTGTCGAGGTACTGAGCAATCAAGGCATATATTTTTCGTTGCTGGGCACGAAAACTGACATCCATTAATCACAAAGAAATTGTTCGATAGCAACAACAATGACCGATCTTGGGAGTGGCGAATGGCTGTGGCAGCGTTTCGGAATTAGCAAACAGAACAATCACAATCAAGATTCAAAAACGGCGGCTGTTGTCTGCAGCCAGTCGGCTTAGCGTAATTAATGAAATCTATATAATCAAAGGTGGTTGGTATTTGTTCATCTATTAGTGGTTCATAAATTTAGTTTAGAAGGAGATTATTGAATGGCGAAGAAGTATGTTTATTTCTTTAGTGAAGGCAAGGCGGATGGGGATGCCTCGATGAAGGAATTGCTGGGAGGCAAGGGCGCCAATCTGGCTGAGATGTGCAATCTCGGCATACCGGTGCCCCCTGGATTCACCATTACTACTGAGATGTGTACGTATTATTACCAGAATAATAAAACCGTACCGAAAGAGCTGGAAAAAGATGTTGAAGCGGCTATCGCTAAAGTCGAAAAAATTATGGGTTCCAAATTTGGCGACACGAAAAATCCATTGCTGTTTTCGGTGCGATCGGGCGCGAGAAGCTCGATGCCCGGCATGATGGAGACGGTTTTGAATATCGGTCTAACGACCAAAACCATTCCGGGTATGATCGCACAGACCCAGAATGAGCGGTTCGTCTACGATGCTTATCGCCGCTTGATTGCTATGTATTCCGACGTGGTGATGGAAAAGGCTGCCGGTATCGAACCAGCCGATGGTCATGGCATTCGCGAGCAGTTGGAGCATGAACTGGAAAAGATGAAAAAGGCGCGAGGCTACACTTTTGATACCGATCTAACTGCGGCTGATTTGAAAGAACTGGTGGAGATTTACAAAGCCAAAGTGAAACAGGTATTGGGTCAACCGTTCCCGGATGAGCCGATGGAACAGTTGTGGGGCGGCATCAAGGCCGTCTTCCAGTCCTGGAATGGCAAACGGGCGATTTCCTATCGTCGGATTGAAAATATCCCCGACGATTGGGGCACCGCGGTGAATGTGCAGGCCATGGTTTTCGGCAACATGGGCGATGATAGCGCTACCGGTGTGGCGTTCACCCGCAATCCGGCTACGGGCGAAAACATGTTTTATGGCGAATGGCTGCCCAATGCGCAAGGCGAGGACGTGGTCGCCGGCATTCGCACCCCAAATCCTATCAATAAGGCTGGCAAAACCGATGACACCCAGCATCTACCCAGTCTGGAAGAGGCCATGCCGGAACTGTATCGGCAACTCGACCAAATCCAGAAGCGATTGGAGCGGCATTACAAGGACATGCAGGATATCGAATTCACCATTCAGAAAGGTCGCCTGTGGATGTTGCAGACCCGTGTCGGCAAGCGGAATGGTCCCGCCGCAGTCAGAATGGCGGTGGAAATGGGCGAGGAAAAGTTGATCGATAAAAAGACCGCGCTGATGCGGGTGAAACCATCGCAGTTGGATGAATTGTTACATCCGATGCTGGATCCAGCAGCCGAGAAAAAGGCAAAGGAACTGGCCAAAGGACTGCCCGCCGGACCCGGTGGCGCCACTGGCATGATCGTTTTTAATGCGGACGATGCCGAAGCCTGGGCCAAGGCTGGCAAAAAGGTGATCCTGGTGCGCAATGAAACCTCACCGGAGGATGTTCACGGTATGCACGCCGCCGCCGCAATTCTAACGGCCAAAGGCGGTATGACCAGTCACGCGGCATTGGTGGCCCGCGGCTGGGGCAAATGCTGCATCGTGGGGTGCAGTGCCCTGCAAATCGATGCTGACAAAAAACAACTTTCGGTCAATGGTCGGGTGTTGAAAGAGGGCGATTGGATCAGCTTAAATGGTACCCGCGGCCGCGTTTACGAAGGCAAGCTGAATCTGGTGGAGCCCGATCTGGAACATAATGAATTGTATTTAAAGCTCATGAAATGGGCCGATGAAGTTCGCGAACTGGGCATCCGTACCAATGCGGATCGGCCGCAGGATGCGGCGCAAGCCCGTGCGTTTGGCGCTGAGGGCATTGGCCTCTGCCGCACCGAGCACATGTTCTTCGATCCAGAGCGGATCATGGCCATGCGCGAGATGATTGTGGCTGAAACTGAAGCTGATCGCCGGAAAGCCGTGATGAAGCTGTTGCCCTATCAACGCAAGGACTTCTATGGCATTCTGAAAGCCATGCAGGGCTTGCCAGTGACCATCCGCCTGCTCGATCCGCCCTTGCATGAGTTCGTCAATCTGGATGAGAAACAGATCAAAGAGCTGAGCAAACAGTTGGGTGTTACGGCGGAGAAATTGAAAGCCCGCATCGAGTCGCTGCATGAATTGAACCCCATGCTTGGCCATCGTGGCTGTCGGTTGGGCATTGCCTATCCTGAAATTACCGAAATGCAGGCCCGAGCGATCTTCGAAGCTGCGGCTGATTTGACCAAAGAGGGCGTTAAGGTCTATCCTGAGGTTATGGTGCCGTTGACCGGCATTTACACTGAGTTTGACAATCAAAAGGCGATCATCGATCGAATGGCGCAGGAAGTGATGAAGGAGAAAAAGGTGACCTTCAAATATCTGGTGGGCACCATGATCGAAATTCCTCGCGCTTGCGTCACTGCGAATGAGATTGCTCGTACGGCCGAGTTTTTCTCGTTTGGTACCAATGATCTGACGCAAACGACCTTTGGCTTTTCACGCGATGATATCGGTGGCTTTTTGCCCTATTATCTCCAGCACAATATTCTGCCGAACGATCCGTTCCAGACGCTGGATCAAAATGGCGTGGGACAGCTTGTGGCCATGGGCGTGCAGCGCGGACGATCGGTGCGACCCGAACTGAAGATTGGCATTTGTGGCGAGCATGGCGGTGATCCCGATTCGATTGATTTCTGTCATCGAGCGGGATTGAATTACGTCTCTTGTTCGCCGTTCCGGGTGCCGATTGCTCGATTGGCTGCAGCGCATGCCGCCATCAAAAATGGGCCGCAGAAAAAATAGCCATATCTTTGGTCGATAGTAAGCACAGCGGTTGATTGTTTCTCAGCAGAAACGACCAACCGCTTTTTTATTTTTGATCTTAGATTTACGATTTTAGAATCTGAATTGACATCAAAAAGTTGGAACGAGGTTTTCATATGGAACGATCAGAAGTCCTTTACATCGGCGAATATTTT
The DNA here is from genome assembly GCA_034505795.1 of Candidatus Zhuqueibacterota bacterium. Lineage (GTDB taxonomy): Bacteria > Zhuqueibacterota > Zhuqueibacteria > Thermofontimicrobiales > Thermofontimicrobiaceae > Thermofontimicrobium_A. The sequence continues at coordinate 15,087 of JAPDQM010000032.1, read as the reverse complement.
CAGGAGTACACCAAGTACCAATATTTTCTTACGCCCAGTGAGATGAGCCGGGGCGTGCCTATCCCCAATCCAGAAAAACCCTTGCCTGCAGCAAAATCATTGATTGACCTTCCTGATCCCGCTACATCATTCCCTGATCGCACCAAAAATTTATTCGATATAATAGCAGCCCGGCGGTCACGCCGTGACTATTCTGATCAGCCGATCACGCTGCAACAATTGACAATCTTGCTCTGGTCGATTCAGGGCGTGATCGATGCTGGGTATGGCTATTCCCTGCGTACGGTGCCATCGGCCGGTGCGCGTCACCCACTGGAAACCTATTTGACGCTCAATCGGGTGGAAAATCAGGCGCCAGGACTATATCGTTATCTCCCATTTCGCCATCAACTGGTGCAACTGAGGATAGATCGTAATGTTTCTGAGGCCCTTGCGACGGCCTGTCTGGGGCAGGAGATGGTGAAACGATGTGCTGTTTGCTTCATCTGGACTGCGGTTATCGAGCGCAGCCGCTGGAAATATCAACAGCGGGCGTATCGCTATATTTATCTCGATGCAGGACATGTGTGTCAGAATCTCTATCTCGCCTGCGAAGCGCTGGGCCTGGGTTGTTGCGCGGTAGCGGCTTTTGATGATGACGCCGTGAATAAAATGCTGGATGTGGATGGCAAGGAGGAGTTTGTGATTTACCTGGCTACAGTGGGCAACATATAGGACAAATTGCCAATTTGGGCTACATTTATTGAGCAATATGCCTTAAATTTTCAAAAAAGACACCAAACACTGCATATACTCTTCCAGGTCTGCTAGCGAATGTCTTATCTTATCGAAAATAAGTCTTCGATCAAGTATCAGGTATTCGTGAACCAGAATATTTCGGAATGCCGGCAATTTTTCAACCTGGTCAGCTAACTCCGGTGGAATTATTTTTTCCTCCTTCAGAATCAAAATAATATCTGAATAGGTCTCGGGTTGACGAAAACCATAATTGGTAATAATGAAGTTGCTGATGTCGAGCAATGATTCAATTGCTAGATGTAGATTTCGCTCACCGGTGCTATAATAAAAAGGCTCCTTTAGATATTCTTCCAGCGAAATATGATCACGGATGTTTTTCAGAATGGAGATGCATTCTTCGAATTTTTTCAATCGACTTTTGATGCCGTTGATCTCTTGCGTCACACGTTTTCCCCGTTTTTATGCGTTCGATAATTTTAGAAAAATAATAATCACGATAGGGCAAAAAATCCAGGTATTGTCGGGTGAACTGGTAGCGAAACTGAATCCGCTGCTGTGAATTGGCTTCAAAGATGATTCGCCCATATTTCAAGACCTCTAATACCAATTCATCACAACGCTGATTTAACACCAGTACGTCGACCTTTTTCTTTAAAATCCGACTCAATTCTGCCATTAAATTGAGTCGTTGCTCTAAATAGTGCTCAACTGGGACGAGATCAGAAAAATAAACTGCGAAATCCACATCACTTAGCTTAGTTGCCAATCCTTTAGCGACCGAGCCGAAAAGATAAGCGAATGAGACTCGATGTTTTTTTAAGCAGGACGAGATTGTTGCTATATCAATTTTCATAGCAATAAGATAAATAAAAATAGACTAAAAATCAAGCATAACTTTGCGGTTTTGATTTTGGCTTTTGAGCTTGCTTCATGAACTTGAATTATTCACTAAGTTCTGCCACAAAGGCAACAAAGCCCAATGAGAACGAAAATCTAATGTCCTTGAATAACTTGAAATTTAACTTCTAAAACGATCCATTAGGACCGTTAAATGTTCCTTGTATCTTTATGCTTTCGTGACCATGAATTTTTCAGGTCAAAAAGCTGCCGCGAAATCATAAAAATCATCGCAGACTTGCAAATTGAGGCTGGCAAGATATGTATCTCGAAAACTACCACTCGCTTTCCTTCGCGAATTCGCACAATTTGGGAATCAAAGTGATTCCAATAAACAATCCTCCAATCGGTAACATCGCCTTTAAATTGCATTCTTTTTTACTTGATTTTTCTTTTTTTTTGTAGATTTTAGTTATACCATAATTAAATTCTATTGAGTTCACTTCTTCCTGATACTGCTTTTCGAATAACGGACTCCGCTGACCGGTCTAGTTTGGAGCTCAAACAGGTTGATTTCAGAAATGGAGCTGGCAATAGCGAAAAATTCAAGCAACTGTATTTTTCATTATTTCCTTTATATTGCATTAATCGGCCTGGTCATTGAAGTCCTTATTCTGGCCCAACAAAACAAACGACTCAAAACACTATCTCAAAATTTAAATCAGGCATTCATATCATCAGCTCTGCTACCTGGTGATCGGGTGCCATCATTTATAGCAATCGACTTAAATGGTGGGCTCGTAAGAATTGATTATGCAGAAGCAGCGAAGAAAACAGTGTTGCTGGTATTTTCTACCGAATGCGCGGTGTGCGAAAAAAATATGGTGTTCTGGAATGATTTATTTGAGCGCGCAGACTCCTCCCGCTATCGTATCATGGGTATTGCTAAAAATGATCTTCTTGAACTCAAATTATTTTCTCAAAACATGAATCTAAAATTTCCGATACGGATGAGCGACGAGCTTTCTTTTTGGTGGTCTTACAAATTATTTCGATTGCCGCAAACCATTTTGATCGATGAACGGGGCGAGGCGGAATATGTCTGGCAGGGCTATTGAACAACTCCGTTCAAGAAAAGATTCAGAAGCTGATAATTCACTAAATTATATATCTTATTCATCCAACTTAATGGAGGTGCGATATGAATAAATTAATGATATTTGGCCTGCACGTTGTTAGCTTATTAATGGGAATAACGACTACACTTTCATTTTCACAGGGATGGGAGAAGCAAGCTGAAGGGTTGGCGACTCGCTGGCAAGGTATTGATGCTGTCGATTCCAATGTTGCTGTTGCTTTTGCCTGGAATAAGCAATCGACTGGACATCAATGCATCTTCCGCACGTTAGATGGCGGTACATCGTGGCATGAAATACCCTGGATCAAGGAAAGGATAGGAGGTATGGTCGATATTTCGATAATAGATTCTCTAAATTTTTGGGTTCTGACTCCTTTTGCAATCGATCACACTGCTGATGCTGGTCGTACGTGGGAGCTTCAATATTCCGGGGACTCCACAACAAGTTGGTTTAATTACATCGAAATGTTCGATAGCTTAAATGGTGTCGCTATGGGGGATGGGTTGCCCGGTCGCCCAGTACTTATTTTGAGGACGCAGGATGGAGGGCGAAATTGGATTTCTCAAAATCAGTCATATTTTATAAATGCCTCTTGTTTAGATGGCTGGCGTGGCATCAATTTTGTATCTCCTGACATTGGTTATGGTCGCTTCACTCTAACCGGTGTGCCCTCAGATTCATTTTTTTTACAGAAAACGATTGATGGTGGAAGAACATGGATCCCAACATCTTTAACAGCCAGACAATTCACATTAATTCGTTTTTTTGATGAAAAACTTGGTATCGCTGCCTGGAAAGCAAATTATCCTATTTATCGAACAACAGATGGTGGGAATAGCTGGAATGGATATTCATTAAACATTACTGATGAAGGATGGGCAAGGGATATTGAATTTTTTCCTGAAAACCCCTCTAAAGTATTAGCTGCTTTCTATAAAAGTAATCAGCTAAAACATTTGCTATTTAGCAGTGATACAGGCAAAAGCTGGGTAGAAATATCAACGCCAGATATCGGTCAGCTTGGTGATATTAAAATGGTTGATGGTAAACATGGCTGGATTATTGGAGAGCAAGGAATAATTCATACTTCTACAGGAGTTTTAACTTCAGTTATCAATAATAAGTTGGTTCCTGAGGAATTTGTTTTGCAGCAAAACTTCCCCAATCCTTTTAATTCGTCAACAATAATACGCTTTTACCTAAACCATCATGATCGTGTAAATTTAAAAGTATATAACCTGGCCGGAGAAGAAGTCGCTACTTTATTGAATAGTCAATTGTGCCTCGGAGGTCATCATTCTGTAAAATTTAATGCCAGCGGTTTAGCCAGTGGAATTTATTTCTATCAATTAACTACCTCTCAAAATATAAAAACTAAGCGAATGATAATAATAAAATGACATCTTTCTTATCTTTATTTATGTTTTTTTATTCACTATCAACAAAGAAAGTATTAAAATGATACGGAGGGTGCTAACATGTAAAAATTATATTTGATTGTCTCTTCTTTAATCGTGTTGTTAATCGGATTAGTAACAATTTTAGACAATAATGCAACAGCCGATAACATATTAGTTTATTGCTGTAATGCTAATTTCCCGGGTAGTTCTCAACAGCCAGATTGGAACGCACATATGAATTGTAATAATACCGAATATGATATTACTATGGAAACGTGCGCCAGATATTATTCAGCTTATTTAGAAATGTACGAAACAAATCCCACTGAAATGTGCCAGTATCTTCCAGGCACCCCGCCCTTACCTGATGTCCCGATACCAGGAAATTTTAATGTTTATATCACTGAAGATGATCATCCAGAAATCGTCTGGACACATTATTATGTTCACGAATATCGAATAGAACGAAAGATTGGCAGTGGTTCCTGGTCTAATATAGTAACAATTTATGATGAAGAAGAGCAAACATATATTGATGAAGCGATTAGCTTGCCAGATCCGAAAGGTCGTACGATATACTACCGGATGCGAGGAAAAGTGTACGATACCTATTCAGACTATACCGATGAAAAAATTCCTCTGGATATTGAAGAGCGCATGCTCCCCAAGAAGTTAGCTGATGATAACACGACTACCGGACCACTGCCACAAAACTTTGAGCTACTGGCGAATTATCCCAATCCCTTTAACTCCACCACAGCGATCCGATTTCAGTTACCCTACGAAACGCATGTAACGCTCAAAGTATTTAACATCCATGGGGAAACGATTCGAACATTGGCCAATGGCACCATGAAGCCAGGAATGCAACAAGTGGAATGGGATGGTACGGATCATGCGGGCAGGAAAGTAGCGAGTGGCGTCTATATCTATCAAATCATTGCCGGTGAATTTAAACAGGCTCTGAAAACAACACTGGCTTACTGATTGATTACGCTGATTCTTTTAACAACGCCAGGTCGCTATATGAGATCAGGCGTATTTTATTCATACCATAAATGCAAGCAGTTTCAATGCGTTCTCTTTCCCCACCTCACCAACATCTAACACCGGCCCAACACAGGACGGGCAGCCTGATTTGCAGGGACATTCCAGAATGAGCTTTTTAGCAGCTTGCAGCAGATCGTCATGGGCGTAGAAAAGTTTTCGGCTATACCCTACGCCCCCGGGATAAGCATCGTAGATATAAATGGTAGCCCGCTTCGAAAAGGGCGATTTGATCATTGGCACGGTGCGCAAATCGCTGGGATCACCCATCACATAAAATGGGGCGACATTTTCCAGAACGTTGGCCAATGCTTTCAGCGCATCGGCCATATCGGATTGGGAAAGCCGCAACTCTGCTTCAATCCCTTCCGCAAATTCCAGCCAATAGGCTGTGGTGTGCATTTCCAGTTCGGGCAGGTGGATGTTTCCCATGCCGATATTCTCGTGGGTGTGGAATTTGATTTTCTTATAAGCGACGGTCACCGTGGTCACGCTCACTTCCCCATGGGCTTTAGCGCCGCCTTTTACCTCCTGCTGATCAAATACATCCAGCACCTTGAGATCGGTCTTCGTCTGCGCATCGGTATAATGATCCACTTCCACTTCATGGACATACGCCTTTCGCCGTTCCCAGTCCAGCTTATCCACATGATATTGCCGACTCTCGTGGATGTAGATGGCCTCCTCGTAGATCAACATCGGTGCGCTAAAATAATCCACTTCACCGATCACCCGCTCGTCACGTGTGGTATCGATGATTACAAAATTCTCTGGCGATGCGCTGCGCAGGCTAATTTCTTGTGCTGGATAGATTTCGCTGGTCCAGTGCCAGCGCTCGCCGACATGATGCAATACCCCATGTTCCTCCAGGTAGGCCAGCATCTCCTGGGTGGCGTCGCTGCCAAATCGCTCACCATCCTCAAAGGGCAATTCAAACGCAGCACATTTCAAGTGGCTCATCAGAATAATCAAATTGTTGGGATCCACAATGCCCATTTCCGGCGATTGACCAAAGAAATATTCTGGATGATTGATGATGAACTGATCGATGGGCGCACTGGAGGCCACCAGAATGGCCACCGAGGTCTCCGCCCGGCGGCCGGCTCGACCGGCCTGCTGCCAGCTACTGGTAATTGTACCGGGATAGCCAGCCATGAGGCAAACCGATAATTGCCCAATATCGATTCCCAGTTCCAATGCATTGGTGCTAACCACCCCCAGAATTTCGCCTTCCCGCAGCCCTTTTTCAATCTCTCGTCGCTCCAGCGGCAGGTAGCCGCCCCGATAGCCGCGCACTAACCGGGGGGATTGGCCCAGCTTCTGCATGATCTCCTTCAGATACGTGACCAGAATTTCCACCCGCAACCGGCTGCGGGCGAAAACGATGGTCTGGATTTTCGAGGATAAAAATTTTTCAGCCAATTTTTTCGTTTCATTGAGCACCGAGCGCCGAATCCCCAGCTCGAAATTGACCACCGGCGGATTGTATAGAATGAAATGCTTTTCCCCGCGCGGGGCGCCATTATTATCCACTAATATGCATTCGGCTTCGAGAATTTTTTCTGCCAATTCTTTGGGATTTCCTATGGTCGCCGAGCAGCAGATAAATTGGGGATCGCTGCCATAGAATTTGCAAATCCGTTTTAGTCGGCGAATGATATTGGCTAGATGGCTGCCAAATACGCCCCGATAGTGATGGATTTCATCAATCACGACATATTTCAAGTTCTCGAACAATTTGATCCATTTCGTGTGGTGCGGCAGAATGCCCTGGTGCAGCATGTCGGGATTGGTGACCACGATGTGACCGGCGGAGCGGATGGCTTTGCGAGCCGAGGCTGGCGTATCCCCATCGAAGGTGTAGGTCTTGATGTTGCGGTTCAGCGCCGTGGAAATGCCATAGAGCTCATCCAATTGATCCTGGGATAGCGCCTTGGTGGGAAAGAGGTATAGCGCCCGGGTTTCGGGATTGTCGATCAGGGCGTTGAGCACCGGTACATTGTAGCACAATGTTTTGCCGGAGGCGGTCGGCGTGACGACAACGACATTTTTCTGCGCCAGCACTGCGGCAATCGCTTCCGCCTGGTGAATGTACAGTTTCTGAATCCCTCGCTTCTTAAGTATCTCTATCAGCTCGGGATGAATGGCGGCAGGAAATTCGGCATAGCGGGCGTCGCGGGCCGGGATTTTTTGCCAATGCGTGATATTGGCCAGCATGTCGCTGTCGGAACGGATCAGATCCAAAATTTGTTCGATGGTCATGCGATTCGAATTTAGAGTGAATTGAGCGTTTTTTCTTCCTTAAAGCAATACCGTTTTAGCCCTAGCCTGTCAGCGGCTGGCAGCTTGGGGGCTTCGTGGCCAATTTATCTGATGACCAATGGTTCTGACCTGGGCTTGTTCGCCACTAAGACATAAAGGCACCAGGCGAGCCAGATTCCAATGATAGGATCTTGATACTAAAAAATGTTGAATTCAGTTTCAGCCCAGAGTTAGAATCTTCGCAAATAACCTTAGCGTTGCTGGTGGCTGCGTGGCAGCTTTATTAATCGCATCATGATTTTCTCATGCAAATATCATCTCTCTGGCACATAGAAATCAGATCGATGCAATATTATTTTTTGGCTTTTGCGGCGGCACCATGTTTGACTTTTCCCAGCGCCGCAGTGTATTGAAAATCTGGGTCTCGTTCAGCCGTGTGGCAGCCGAGGCAGGTTTCTTCGGTTATTGGCGACAAAATGGCCGCCCGCAACTTGCCCGATTTCATTTTTTCGATGCTCTGGACATGCAACTGGCCGATGCCATGGCACGATTCGCATTGCACATTGGCCATTTCCGGCGTCTCTTTGATGCTATAAAAGCCATTGTATTGAGCGAAGCCCGTGGTGTGACATTGAAGACAGGCCATCGCTTCCTGCATCCCCTCCTTTTGCAAGCGCTGGAATGCGGTGGCATGTCCTGTTTTTTTCCACTGATCGTATTGATCGGCATGACATTTTCGACACGCCTCGGCTCCGACAAACATCTTCATTGCCCGGTATTGTTCCCGATTGATCTCGATGGTCAGGGCTGCCTCGCGTTCCCGATACTCTTCCAATAATTTCAACATCGACGGATCATCTTTGAACTGTTCATTCAGGTTCACCACCTTGCCTTCATGGTCAATAATCTTTTTCTGACCGTTCAATATCAATCGCAGGTCGCCGATATATTGCCCTTTGCTTCCTCCCGCGATGATCAATGTCTTGCCGATCGTTTGCGGTTCTAAATACATCATGGGATCGTGACCAGCAATTACCACATCAATGGAACTCACCTGTTGGATAAGTTTATTCAGTTCGGCGTAGGGCAGATGGATCAGCCCAATGATGACGTCACAGCGATCTTTGATTTGTTCGAGCACCTGTTGGGCGGCTTCCACGGGATTGCCCATGATGATGGGCGGCGGATCGTTATCAAAAACCAACTGGGAGCGATAAAGCATGACACTAAGAATACCCACCCGCAGCGACGGAATTCGTTTATTCCCATGGACAATTTCCGGCAATTCTTTAATGATGTAAGGTTCAAACAACGGCGTTTTGCCGTCGGCTTGAAAAACATTGGCGCAGATGAGTGGCAAATTGTATTTCTTTTTCGCCTCCACGAGAAAATCGATGCCGTGCAAAAAGTCCCGCTCGCCCAGAGCGATGGCGTCATATTTCATTTGCGACATCGCTTTCAACAGAAATTCGGTCTTGAGCTGTTCTTTTTTGCCCCGGCTGCTAACAAAATCACCCGCATCAAGGATCAACGTCTGTTCCTGCGAAGAACGATATTTTTTGATATAGGTCGCCCGCCGAGCAACACCACCGCTACGGCCGCTGCCTCAGCCGCAGGGCTCCAGATAGCCCATAATGTTAGTCGAACTAAAAATCCGCAGCGACGATGTTTGCGCCAGAGTTGGCTTGACATCGTTCAGGCTGCTGATAAAAATAGCTGCCACAAGGTAGCAGAATATCTTTGCCGTAAATCGATACATGACGTAATCTCCAGGATTCCAGCTTTTGGTGTCTATTTTTATTATCGTGTCGGAATTAAACTACAAATCTTAATCTTGCTTGGTCAGATTATTCAAATTCATCAACAAATACAGGTCATTTCGAGCGAAGCGAGAAATCTGTTTATGAGACTACCTTGCTAATTGGATAATCTACAGACTCCTCGTTATTCCTTTGCCGACTAGCGTATTCGTTAGGAATAACATGATTCAGTTTAATCTGACCAAGCAGTGCCTGTCCGAAAATAGGCACTGATCGGTCCCTTACTAATTTAGCATTGATTAAATTTCTACGATTTAGACAACTCTCGCCGATCAGCGATCGGTCAGTTTTTCCATGTTTCAGTCAAACACTAAGTAAACCATTTTAAAAGTTCTTGAAGGGCTTACAATCGTCCAACGATTATCAACTAAAATCCCGCTTTGCAGGATTAATTCCTGCTGGCTTTGATTATTTGCACGTTGTGTGATAAAATTAAACCGTCAATCCTTACAAAAAATCATGAAATGGCGCACCAAAATCAACCTGATCTCCGGGATTTGATCCCGCCACCTAACTGCTACAACACCTTATTAGCCTTAGTAACAAGCCCGCCCCAGGACAGGTCGAACCTTATTAGCTTATCAGGAATAATCCTTGAAAGAAAAATAAGCGAATAAGGTTTAGCATTGGTGGACCATCATGGACTACTAAGGTTAATAAGGTCTAATGGATTGGGTCCATTAAACCGGTCTTTGGAAGCTTATAGCTATCAGAAACAACATCGTGCGCAACAAGATTGATTGCTTCTCACTTTGAATATTTCAGCATAAATGGATTAGGGTGTAAGCCTTTTAATAACCCTACAAGAAATTATGAAATAATGTACTAAGTAGTTCTTGTTGCAAAATTATCCAAACGGGATAAATTGTCATGCCTGTCCGCCAACTGGCCATAGGCGTCAACTTAAACATGGTTCAACGATTTTCAACTCCGTTAGGAGTAGAATGTTTATAGAAAAATCTTGGATTAAGCATCTCAACTCCGTAGGAGTGGCATGTTTGCAGGGTATTTTTGAAAAAATTTATACAGTCTTATCATTATCTGTATCACATTTCACCCCTAACGGGGTTCCAAATGGGTTGTGTTTTTGCTACCTACAAACATATCACCCCTTCGGGGCTTTTAGGTTGACGCCAATTGCCAACTGGCAGACAGAAATGACATCGTTTCTTTTGATTTCCATTTTTGCAACAGAAACCAAGTAGCCTTAGAAGACCCTGCAAAGAATTATGAAACGTCGAACTCAAAATTGGCTCCAAAAATTCTTTAGTTATAATGTAACCAGTTGCCGCCTAAATGTCAAGTAAAAAATCAGCCAGCGGAAAAAACAAGTAAGACCGAATAATCGCCCTGATTTTCGGTCGCATTTTAAATGGGCTATAGCGAGCACCAGCAAATAATTGAGGGGCGGCCATTTGCCCGGGCGTGTGCCGTTGATATGCGATAAAGTGAATTGCTTGGTGAATTAGTCGTTTCCAATTTCGTTTAGATGAATACTTGGAAAGCCGTTGCCTTTTCAGCGCTGCACCCGACGGGAAGAAAAAAAATCTTGCTTCCTAAACTTTTTTTATTAAATTTGAAAAAGCTCAGATGTCAGAGGTAACTGTCAACTCGGTAGCAATATTCACACCGAAATCACCGATCACTGATCACTGATTACTGATTACTGATTACTGATTACTGATTACTGATCACTGATTTCAGACCACCGCTCATTCCCCCCGCTCCTTCGGCGCCGACTTCCGAATCAAACTCCAGGGACGCTCTTTAAGTGTGCGGGTAAATTCATCCAGGTTGCGGCTGGTGCGATTCAGATTATCGATGATTTCGCTATAATTCCCATTTTGCGCAGTGATCATCTGATTCACGTTTTTCATCGTTTGCTGCATATTCTGAATTAGCTCCTGGGAGTGAATTAGGGTTGCTTCCAACTGCTGGATGGAGTGCGAAATGTGATCCTGATTTTCTAGTAACATCGTATCCAACCGACCGCTCAGTTGACTCAGATGAGAAATGACGTCATTGGAATTGGCCATTAGCCCCGCGATGGCCTGTTGATTATCCTCCAGCAATCGGTTCAAATTGACCAGTACCTGTTGAATCTGGCTCTGATTATTCTGGCCCAATATCTGATTAAGATTATCAATAGTAAGCGACAGCTTTTGACTCAATTGATCAAAACTATCGGTCAACATCATCAATGGCGTCACATCCTTGCAATTTAGCAAACTCCCCGGCGGCATCAAGTCGGCATTTGGTGAGCCGGTTGATATTTCGATGTACTCATCCCCCATGATGCCAATGGATGTAATGAACACCTCAGAGTCCTTTTTCACTGGCACATCGCCATCAATTTCGATTTCAAAGCGGATCATTGTATTGTCGTCTGGCGCGATGCCGACTTTTTTTACCCGACCTACTTCCATGCCACCATACCGTACCAGCGACCCCACTTCAACACCGCTGGTGTATTTGAATTGCGCATAATAGCTCTTCTTTGAAGCCAGAAAATCCAACCCCGAAATTAAAATTAAAAAAATCACCAATAAAACAATGCCAACTATCACCAGGCAGCCAGCTCTGATTTCATTCGATTGATATTCCATGGATCTTTTCCCTCACCTGGCTCTTGAAATTTTGATTAGGTTATTCCATTTTCTAAATCACTCAATCAGTGAATTCAAATAGCTTTCCCGATCGATAGATTCGGGATCCGGAATACGATTGAAAAATTGTTGGACCTTATCATCTGCCGATTGTTTGAGTTGCTCCACCGTGCCCAGGGCGATGATGCGGCCGCTATCCAACAACGCCACGCGATCGGCAATCAACGAAACCGAAGCCAGTTCATGCGTCACCACGACAATGGTCATGTGAAATGCTTTTTTCAACTTCAAGATCAGATGATCGATACCCACGGCCACGATGGGATCCAGACCCGCCGATGGTTCATCACAAAACAGGATATCGGGGTCCATAGCAATCGCCCGAGCCAGTGCCGCCCGTTTTTTCATGCCACCCGATAGCTGCGCCGGCATAAAATCATCAAAGCCAGCCAGCCCCACCTGATCCAGTTTCATGCGAGTCATGATTTTGATCGTTGGCTCTTCCAGCGCCGTGTGCTCCCGCAATGGGAGAGCCACATTGTCGCCCACAGTCATAGAATTAAATAGCGCCGCGCCCTGAAACAGCATCCCAATTTTGCGCCGGATCGGCAACATCTCTTCCTCAGACAGCGAGGTAATATCCTGCCCCTTGATAAAAATGTGCCCTTGACTTGGTTTTGATAGGCCGATCAAATGGCGCAGCAGCGTGCTCTTACCACAGCCGGATCGCCCCAAAATCGTCATGGTCTCGCCCGGCAGGATCTGGAGGTTGATGCCATCCAATATCCGTCGCTGGCCATAGGCGGTGACCAGGTCCACGATTTCGATGATAGGTTGTTGTCGTTCTTGAATAGACATGAACATCAATAATAATTTCGACAAATTAATGGCTGCCAGAATGCCGTTTCGCAGACAGATTGAGACGAGCACTACCCTTTTAACATCATGCTCACACTCAACCATGGCATCTGGCTATAACGTCGAATAAAACACCATGGTGGTAATCAAATCGGCCACAATGATCAGAAAAATGGAAGTGACCACTGAATTGGTAGTGGACTTGCCCACGCCTTCAGCGCCGCCTTCAACAATGAATCCCTGATAAGCTCCCACCTGGGCAATAATCACAGCAAAAAAAAATGTTTTGGTCAAACCGGTCAGCAGGTCCTTCAACACCAGCGCATCAGCCGTTTGCTTCAGAAAGCGGATAAATGAGATATCAAGACTAAACACTGCCAGGAAAAAGCCGCCGAGGATACCCACCGCATCAGCGATCAGCGACAGACACGGTAGCACCAACAACAGCGCCAATAATCGTGGCACAACCAAAAACCGGGTCGGATTCAAGCCCATCGTCTGCAGCGCATCGATTTCCTCATTTACTTTCATCGTACCAATCTCTGCGGCGATGGCCGATCCGCTCCGGCCAGCAATGATTATCGCCGTTAGCAAGGGCCCCAACTCCCTCGTCATCGAAACCCCAACCAAATTCGCCACATAAATAGAAGCCCCGAACCGTTCCAATTGATAGGCGGCTTGCATCGCCATGATCAAACCCACAAAAAAGCAGATTGTGGCTACAATCGGCACGGAGTTGAAACCAATCAATACCATCTGCTGCATCGTGCTTTTCCAGCGCACGCCGCCCTTACCTTTGACCGGTGCGATCAATGACCAGTACAAGGCATCCCGCGTCAACTGCAGCAGGCGAGCAACATGTGTCATGTAGGTTAAAAAAAGTCGGCCGGTACTACCCATGGCCTGCCGGATCAATCGCATTATCTGTTTCCAATCAATAAGCTAAATGCCTCGTGTCGCCAGTTCCTCATTATCATAGATGTCGAACACTTTATCCAGGCGACTCAATTCAAAAACATCGCGAATGGCCTGGCGCATGTTGAACAGGCGGAGTTTGCCATGATTGCGGTGCGTCATCTGCAATGCCTCCACCAGCGTCGCGACGCCAGAACTATCCATATAGGTAATATCGGTAAAATCAACCAACAAATTAAATTGCTTTTTATTTACCAGATGGATTATCTGGCTCCTCACCAGCGGCGAAGAATATAGATCCACATCCCCTGTTATCTTCAAAATGGCGCAATTTGATCTTTCATCGACCTTAATTTCCAAGCTTACGACCCTTTCCTCCGTAGAAATTTAACCAATTGTAAGCGATTGCCTTTTGTCGAACGGATATTATAATTAACCACATCCATGACGCTTCTTATCAGATGAACACCCAGCCCGCCAGGCCGCAGATCATCCAAATCTCTGGATTTGATATCATCTGCTGCGACCTTTTTGCCCACGTCTTTCAAAATCACCTCCAGCCGATCATCGTAAAGCTGTAATAACACGCGAATTGGCTGATCCGACTGCCCACCATAGGCATGTTTGATAATATTACTACACGCTTCATCTACTGCCAGCGTAATATTATTTATCTCATCCTGAGGAAAACCCATAATCTCAGTCACATGGCTCACTGCAGCACGGACGATCTTCAAAAATTTCGGTTCTGATAGGATTTTAATCTCAATGGTTTGTTTCATGCGTCAAGCTCTGAAATAAGTTCCTACGCCGGAAAGAAGAAGCCAGACATAAAAAATGATCACTAAAATTACTTGACTTTCATGCCCCTTGCCGTTTGGCTCGTCAACGCCATTGAATCGCCAGCAGGGTAATATCATCGTGCTGCGGTGTGCGACGGCTAAATTTTTGTACTTGCTGAACGAGTTCATCGATAAGCATTTGAGGATGAGACCAGGACCGATTGAAAATTTGTTGCAGCCGTTCGAGAGAAAACATTTTCCCCCCATCATTTTTCGCCTCAATGATGCCATCGGTGTATAATAGAAACTGATCGCCCGACTGTAACTGCACCAATTGTTCCGATAGCTCAATCTGCGGCAAAATTCCCAGCGGAATACCTGCGGCCCAATCCACCAGTTGAGAGCATTGGGTTTGTGATTGAAACCAGAGCGGCGGCAAATGGCCCCCATTGGTGATTCTCAGTTCCCCGGTTTGCCGATCCAGAAGCAAATAGATCAACGTGACGAACATGCCCTGCTGGCTGCGTTCATAAAGGATGCGATTGATCGTCTGCATAACGGTCGCTGGCCGTTCATGGATGTGACTATAATAGCGGAGATCGCTGATTAGCCGCGCCATGTATAGGGCCGCTGGGACTCCTTTTCCTGACACATCACCAATTACCATACCCACACGCCGGGCG